>JBFMCJ010000025.1 GCA_040754675.1 Bacillota bacterium | reverse complement strand
ATCGGAGCCGCGCCGCTTCGTATTTGCTTGGCTCGTCCATTGCGACCTTTGCAGCGCTCATCCGAAAGGAGGGATTCCGGGACTTACGCGGTATCCACATCCTTTAAACAGAGATGGCGCACAGCCGGACGTACGCGCGAGCCGTTTTGCCGACGGAAACGAACCCTCCAAAGAAGGACGGTGTCCGATTTGGCCTCTGTAAAGAAGATCGCACTGCTCTCGTTCGCGTTTGCGGCGCTGGGGATCATCCTGACAGGGCCAGGGGCCGTCATCCCGGCGGGGGCCCCGGCCGGGACCGCCGCCGCGGCGCAGGGCGCAGCGGAGCAACCGAAGTTCGGCGGCACCCTGACCATCGGCATCGATGCCGCGGTCAGCGCGGTAGACCCTCCCCAGATCACGGACGTGGCCTCCGCCAAAGCCGCGCTGTACACCATGTACGAGGGCCTCGTTCGAGTGGATTTCGATGGTTCGGTGAAGCCCCTCCTGGCCGAACGGTGGGAGCAGCTCGGCCCCACCACCTGGCGGTTCTACCTCCGGCACGGCGTCAAATTCCATGACGACAGCGAACTGACAGCGGAGGACGTGAAATTCTCGTTTGAGCGCTACAAAGGCACTCCGCGCGAGCCGGACGTGTATCAGTGGTACGAGAGTTCACGAGTCGTCGACCGCTACACCATCGAAGTGAAGACGAAAGGCGTCTTCGCGCCGTTCCTGGAAATGCTCGGCGGCGTCATGATCGTTCCCCGCCGCTACGTTGAAACCATGGGCGAGGATTATGTCCGCCAGCACCCGGTTGGCAGCGGGCCCTTCAGGTTCAGCGGCTGGGAGCGCAACAATTACCTGGAGCTGGCGGCCTTTGAAGGCTACTGGCAGGGGAGGCCCTACCTCGATCGGGTGGTCTTCCGCCCCATCGTCGAACCCTCGGCCCGCCTGGCGGCCCTGCTGTCGGGCTCGGTGGACGCCGTCGACAGTGTGGCGCCCGGCGACATCGCCCGCCTGAAGAACGACCCGCGCATCGGATACGTGGAGACGGTGGCGCTCCACCACGAGGAACTCATCATCAACCACAACAAACCGCCCTTCGACAACCCGAAGGTGCGGGAGGCCATCGCCCGCCTGATCCCTCGGGACCAGATCGTCCGGGTGGTTTACAGAGGCACCCGAATCCCCGCGTTCGGCCCCATCACGCCCGCGCAGGCGCTCTACCACCACGAGGGCATCCGGGAGATGGTGCCCACCTACGACGTCCAGCGGGCCCGGGAGCTTCTTCGGGAGGCCGGATACCCCAACGGCTTCCGGACGGCCATACAGGTCGACCAGGACCCCGTGCGGGTGCAGGTGGCGGAGGTCATCGCTCAGTCCTTGCGCCAGGCCGGCATCGACGCCCGCATCCAACAGTACGAATGGGGCAGCTTCGTCAACATGCTCCTGGATGAAAACTCCCCGAACCTGCTGGACCTGGTGGTGCTGTGGTTCAGCATCGACTGGGACCCCAACAGCCTCTCGTACCTGTTCGGGTACGACAACCGGAGTCCCGCCTGCTGCAACATCACGGCGTACCGGCACCCCAGGCTCGAAGAGCTGTTCGTCGCGGGCCGCCAGACGCTCGACCCGCAGAAAAGGGGGGGCATCTACCGGGAGGCCCAGGAGACCATCGCACGGGAGAACATCTGGGTCTTCGTCGACCACCAGGTGCTCACCACATTCTTCCGCAAAAACGTCAGAGGGCTGCGCGCGTACCCCGTGCCGGCTTACCAGTTCCACCTGTATGAGCCCGACGTGGGCGCCGTCGTCTGGAAGCAATGAGCTGCGCGAGGGGATGAAGGCCTGGGATGTGGCGTTACATCCGCCGGCGTCTGCTGACGGGTCTTGCCACCCTGTTCGGGGTATCGGCTGTCGTGTTCGCGATGATGAAGTTGATCCCGGGGGATCCCGTCAAGTTCCTGGTGCAGTTCCAGCAGGGGGCGAGCCGCGAGCTGGTAGCCGAGCTCCAGCGCCGGTACAACCTGGACAGGCCGGTACCCGTGCAGTACGTCCTGTGGCTCACCAGCGTCGTGCGGGGCGACCTGGGCCGCTCCATCGTCAGCGGCATTCCGGTGAAGGACGAGCTGTTCCCCGCTGTCGGGCGAACAGCGGTGCTGGGGCTGGCGGCGATGCTGCTCGCCTGGGCCGTAGCGTTCCCCGTGGGCCTGGTCTCGGCGGCTTACCGGGGGCGGGCCGCGGATGCCATCAGCAGGGTGGCCTCGGTCATCGGACTTTCGATGCCGAGCTTCTGGGTGGGACTTCTGCTGCTTAGCTACTTTGCGGTCCGGCTCGCCTGGGTCAGTCCCTTACCGCCGGCGCGGATCAGCTTCACCTCAGCTGAGACCTGGCGGTACCTCATCCTGCCGGCGGCCACCCTTGGGGTCCCCAACGCGGCCCTGGTGAGCCGGCTGCTAAGAGGCGGGTTGGTAGACGTCCTCGACCAGCCCTTTATCACCGCGGCCAGCGCCAAGGGGCTGGGGCGGTCCCGACTCCTGCTGCACCACGCCCTGCGAATCGCGATGACGCCGGTGTTGACGGTCATGGGGCTGCAGCTGGCGCTGGTGTTGGGGGGCGCGGTGGTGGTCGAGGAGGTCTTCTCCTGGCCCGGGCTCGGGCGGCTGCTGGTGCAGGCCGTCAACGCACGCGACCTGCCCGTGGTGCAGTCGGTGAGTCTGGCCATCGGCGCCGGGGTGATCCTGATCAATCTGATGGTGGACGTGGCCTATGCCTTCATCGACCCGCGCATTCGGTTCAGCTGAGGCGCTGGCTGAAAAGTCACGTGAGGCGGCGCCGGACACCCTGCTCCAGGCAGCCGGCGCCCGGCGCCGCCTGTGGGGCGGGGCCGCCCGGCTTTTTGCCGATTGGGCGACGCTAACCGGGGTCGTGCTGGTGGGCCTGTTCGTGGTGTCGGCGGCGTTCGCCCCGCTATTCGCCCGGTTCGACCCCAACCAGATGCACTTTGACGACGCCAGCCAGCCGCCGGGCGCCAGGTACTGGTTCGGAACGGACTGGGCCGGCAGGGACATCTACAGCCGGGTTGTCTACGGCGGGCGGGTATCGCTGGCCGTCAGCTTCATCTCGGGGTTCATCGCCCTTCTCATCGGGGTGCCGCTGGGGCTTGCTGCCGGCTACTACGGCGGAGTGCTCGACGAGATGATCATGCGGCTGGTTGACACCATCTACTCATTTCCGTTCATCGTGCTGGCCATTGCAGCCATGGCCTTTTTGGGACAGAGCCTCTGGAACGTGATGCTGGTGCTCGGCATTGTCAGCTGGGTCGACTACGCCCGTATCGTCCGGGCGGAGGTGCTGTCGGTGAGGGCCGAACCCTACATCGAAGCGGCGAGAGCTCTGGGCCTTGCCGACGGACGGATCCTGTGGCGGCACGTCCTGCCCAACGTCGTAGGCCCGGTGGTGGTGTACGTCACGCTCAACATCCCCCAGTACATCATCGCTGAGGCGGCCCTGTCGTTTCTGGGGCTGGGTGCTCAGCCCGACCTGGTAACCTGGGGGAACATCCTCAACCGGGGGCGGGAAGCCGTGATGCGCGGCGAGTGGTGGGTGACGGCCTTTCCGGGGCTGGCGATAAGCCTGACGGTCGTTGGCTTCAACCTTCTGGGCGACGGTCTGCGCGACCTCCTGCTGCGCCGGCGAACCGCCCGGAATGTGTGAAGGGGTGATTCATCGGTGGATGGGTTGCTCGTCAGTACGTTTTCGATTGTGGGCTGCGACGTTCGGCGCAGGGAATGGGGTGTCGCCGTAGCCTCCAAATTCCTGGCCGTGGGCTCGGTAGTGCCATGGGCGCAGGCGGGAGCGGGGGCCGTTGCCACGCAGGCATTCGCCAACACGCGCTACGGCCCGCAAGGGCTGTCGCTGTTGGCCGCCGGGCTTTCCGCACAGGAGGTGGTGGACCGCCTGGTAGGCGAGGATTCGGGGCGGGATGTGCGGCAGGTGGGCGTCGTGGACAGCAGGGGTGAAAGCGCCGCCTTCACAGGGCCGCGCTGCCTTCCCTGGGCCGGGCACCGAATCGGTGCGGGCTACACGTGCCAGGGGAACATCCTGGCAGGGCCGGACGTACTCGAACAGATGGCGGTGGCCTTCGAGGCGGCCAGCGAAGAGGTGCCGCTGGCCGAACGCCTGGTGGCGGCGCTTGAGGCCGGAGATGCAGCCGGCGGCGACCGGCGGGGGCGTCAGTCGGCTGCCCTTTACGTCGTACGGGAGGGATCGGGATACGGCGGGGGCAACGACCGGATGTTCGACTTGCGGGTCGACGACCACGCGGCACCGATTCCGGAGCTCAAGCGCCTGCTCGCTCTCAGCCGGCGGTCGCTCCCGAAAGACCCCGAAGACCGGGTGGACCTGACGGAGGACATGGTGCTATTCGCCCAGGCGGTGCTCCGGTACAGGGGGTATTACGAGGGACCGCTCACCGGGCAGGCCGATCCTGCAACCCTCGGTGCGCTCCGCCGCTACGGTGCGGCCAAGGGCGTCACGTTGACGGCATCTCATGAAATCCCGGCGGGGCTGGTGCAGGCGTTGTTAAAAGACTACGCGAGTTGAGAGGTTCCCCACCGATGCCGCTGTTGGCCCACCTGAACCTGGTCTCGCCAGCCAAGCCAGCGGCTCGGTTCCCCCCACGGCCGGGTGAGCGGGGAGACTACCCCCGGGCGGCCGCACGCAAGCGGCATCTGAGCGGTCTGCCCGAAGGGGAGCACGCCCATGACCACCGAGATTTCCGCGACGCCCGCCGCCCCCCGGCCGGAACTGAGCGTCATCTTTCCCGCGTTCAACGAGGAACCCAACATCCTTACCACACTGTCCCGGGCGGTGGAGTACCTGGATCGCTTGGCGCTACGACACGAGGTGTTGGTGGTCGACGACGGCAGCCGGGACGGGACCGCGTCCCTCGTCCGTGAGTTCGCCCTGACCCATCCAGCCGTACGGCTTCTCCAGCACCCTCGCAACCTGGGGTACGGCGCGGCGCTGCGAAGCGGGTTTCGCGCCGCAGCGGGGGACTGGGTGTTCTTCATGGACGCCGATGGCCAGTTCGACATCCGTGACCTGGGTCGGCTTCTTGCCCGGCGCGACGGGTACGATGCCCTGCTGGGCTATCGTGCGCGGCGGCGCGACCACCGGATCCGCCTGCTCAATGCTGCCGGCTGGAACTGGCTGGTACGGCTGGCGCTTGGCGTGGCGGTTCGAGACGTGGACTGCGCTTTCAAGCTCTTTCGCGGCGACATGCTGCGCTCGCTTTCGCTCGGCGCCGACGGCGCCTCCATCAACGCCGAGATCCTGGCCAAGGCCTTCGAGCGCGGCTGTCGGGTCGCCGAGCTCCCCGTTCGCCACTATCCGCGCACCGCCGGGCGTGCAACGGGTGCGAACCCCCGAGTCATCGTGCGCGCGCTGAAAGAGCTCGCCGGGTTGTGGCTCAACCTCGAGCGCGGGCGCTGGCGCAGCCGTCTTTTGGGGCGAACTCAGGCTATCCAGTTCCAGGTCGTGAACAGGATGAACAGCAGCGCCTGGACAGCGGGAAACGCAGCGGTGAGCGCCGTGTCAAGCCAGGGGCGGCGGTAGGCGAGCCGGGCGAGCACGATGAACACCGGAAAAAGAACGACGACGTAGCGTGTCATGCTGGCAAGTGGTGTCATCGCGCGGATGGTCGGGGCGCTTAGCGGTATCAACACCCCCGTCAGTGTGTACAGCACGTAGGGCCACCCCAAACCGGCGCGCCGCCCGAGTGCCGCCAGCGTAAGCCACGTGAGGGCCGTGCCGCCGTCGATGGCGCTGTAAAGCGGCGCGAACTGTGGGCGCCAGGCGCTGACATAGGTACCGGGCTCGAACGGTTCATCCGGGGGCGGCGGGGGCGTGAGGACCCGCCCCACGGCTATCGCCAGGCCGGTCCAAGGGGGTGCGAGCACCCGGCCCCAGGCGCTTTCCACGTGCATCCATCGCAGCGGATCGCCTTTCGTCCCCCACAGGTATCCAGTCCAGAGAGCAAAGCCCAGAGGGATCAGGGAGAGGGGTGCTATCCGGGCCAGCAGGTCGTGACGCATGGGGCTCCCGTCCCGTTCAATCCTCTTCCCCTTCTCCCAGGCAAGCCAGGCGAGCGGCACGAACAGGGTCACGCCCAGGTTACGCGTGAGCGCCGCCGCCATTCCGGAAAGGCCCGCGAGCCACCACCGGCCTCGCTCGGCCGCGTAGAACGCGGCGACGGCCGCCAGCAAGAAGAGCGACTCCGTGTACACAGCCGAGAAGTAGAAGCTGGTGGGAAAGAGGATCATGTACAGCACCGTGCGCCACGCAAGCTCCCCGCCGAATCGCAGCGTCACCAGCCTGCCGAGCAGTACGAGGGCGGCGAGGAAGAAGGCGTTACTCCACAACACCCCCAGTGCCACCCCCGGCAGGCCGGTGAGCCGCTGGCTCACTCCGATCACCAGGGGGTAGAGCGGGAAGAATGCCTCGGGGGAGTAACGCCTGGAAGTAAAGCCGTAGCCATGAGCCGCGATCTGGAGGTACCACTGGGAATCGAACCGATCCCACATGGTGAAGACCAGGGGCGCATCGGGCATCGGCCAGGGTTGAGCGGGACGGCCACCCGGGATACGCAGGAACGCGACCCAGCCAACGAGCAGAAGGGCCAGCCGCGACCCCAGGAAGGCCGCGGCAATTCGGCCGACGAGCGAACGAGCATCCTGCTCCTTTGGCGGTGCCGCTTTCACCGGTGGATCCGGCAGCGGTGGTTCCGGTTCGCTCTGGGTGGCGCGCTCAACACAACCGTCGACATGCTCGTTTACACCCTCGGTGTGATGCTGCTCCAACCACGGGCCGGTTGGGCTCACGGGGGGATGGCGCTTACTGCCAGTTCCGTGGCGATGATCCAGAGCTATTTTCTCCAGCGCCGGTGGGTGTTCCGCAGGAAAGGGGATCCCCTGAGGTTCGTGCTCGTCACTGTGGCCGGCCTGGTCGCGGGGGCCGCGGTCACAGCCGCCCTGGCGCAGTGGCTGCCCTCCTCAGCGGGGACGGACGCGGTGGTGCTGGCCGCCACCCGGGCACCGCTCGCCCGGCTTGGAGGCAGCCTGGTGACCGCCATGGTCAACTACGGCGGCTACTGCTTGTGGGCGTTCAGGGATTGACCCGGATCCCAGGCTCGGACTGACGAGGCCGCCCTTTTATTGGCAGTCCCCGATTGGCCGTGCTAGAATGAGCACTGGCGGCACCGGGCAAACAGGTGCGCGCCTTTCGAGGGCGAGGAAGGGGCCATGTCGGGACACTCCAAGTGGGCCAACATCAAGCATCAGAAGATGAAGGAGGACTACCGCCGGGGCCAGGTCTTCTCCAAGCTGACCCGGCAGATTATGGTAGCAGCCCGTCAGGGCGGCCCCGACCCCGAGAGCAACTTCCGCTTGCGTCTCGCCATCGACAAGGCCCGTGAAGCCAACCTGCCCATGGACAACATCCAGCGCGCCATCCGCAAGGCGACCGGCGCCGACAGCGGCGAGGCGTACGAGGAGGCCATCTTCGAGGGGTACGGGCCGGGGGGTGTAGCGATCCTGGTCGTCGCGATGACCGACAACCGCAACCGCACGTCCAGTGAGATGCGGCACCTCTTCACGCGGCACGGCGGGAGCCTCGCGGAGAGTGGCTCGGTTGCCTGGCAGTTCGTGCCCAAGGGGCGGCTCGAAGTGACACCGGCGCCCGGTCCCGGCGCCCGGATCGACGAGGAGAAGCTCTTCCTGGACGTGGCCGAAGCGGGCGGAGACGACGTGCGCGCGCTGGAGGGCCGGGATGGGTTCGAGGTCATCTGCGCGCCCGCCGCTCTGGCTCACTTGCGTGAGGAACTCACGCGGCGCGGTTACCACTGCAAAGAGGCGTCGCTGACCATGATCCCGAAGACCACCATCTCCGTGCAGGGTTCCGACGCGGAGCGAGTGTTGCGGCTGGTGGACGCGCTGGAGAACCACGACGACGTCCAGGAGGTCCACGCTAACTTCGACATCGGCGACGAGGTCATGGAGGCCCTCCAAACTTGAACGAGGGGCCGCAGGCCGGCCGGCTTGCGCGCACGCCCCGGCCGGGCGTGATGACCATCGCCGGGATTGACCCCGGCCTGGCCCGCACCGGCTTCGGCGTCATCCGGGGTACGGACGAGCGCTTGGAGGTGCTGGAGTCGGGCACCATCGAAACCGACGCGTCGTGGCCGGTCGAGCAGCGGCTGCTGGTGCTGTACCGGGAGCTGAGCGGGCTCTTTTCCCGCCATTCGCCGGACCTGGTGGCTGTGGAACGGCTCTTCGTCAACCGCAACCTGCGGTCAGCAATGGCGGTGGGAGAGGCGCGAGGGGTGGTGCTGCTGGCAGCTGCCGAGGCCAGGGCCCGGGTCGTGGAGTACACGCCCCAGGCGGTCAAGCTCACCATTACGGGCCAGGGCCAGGGCGCCAAGCAGCAGGTCGCTTACATGGTGCGCCACCTTCTCGCGCTGCGGCGGCCCCTGGCCCCGGACGAGGGGGATGCCCTGGCGCTTGCCCTGTGCGGCGCACGCTTTTCGGGACCGGACAGGTCAAACGCCCCGGGGGTAGGCAGGGCTTGATCCGCAAGCTCCGCGGCCGCATTGACGCGCTCAACTGGGCGGATGCCATCATCGACGTGAACGGTGTGGGCTATCGCCTCTTCATCCCCTTTTCGACGCGGCAGGTCCTGGCACTGCACCCGCGTGAGGAACCGGTCGCTCTGTTCGTGCATACGCGGCTGCGCGAAGAACACATCGATCTGTTCGGCTTCAGTTCCGAGGCTGAACTCCAGGTCTTCGAACTCCTGATCCAGGCGTCGGGCGTGGGTCCGAAGCTGGCGCTCTCGGCCCTTTCCGCCCTGCCTCCGGAACGCGTACTGGAGGCGCTGGCGCGAGCCGATACGGACGCCCTGCAGCGGATACCAGGGATCGGCAAGCGCACCGCCGAACGCCTCTGCGTCGAACTCGCCGACAGGGCCAGGGAACTCGTGGGGGGCTCAGGCGGCGGCGAGGGCCAGGTGCTCGAGCGCGAGAGCGCCCGGCATCCCGGGTCCCGGGACGCGGTGGAGGCGCTGGTGAGCCTGGGCTATTCGCGCCAGGAGGCTCTACGGGCCGTTCGGGCCGCCGGGCGGCGCGTCGCGGTGGAAGCGGACCTGGAGGCGCTGATCAAAGCGGCGCTGGCGGCCGCTGCCGAAGGTCGCTAGCGCGGTTCGAAGGAGTCTTGCGATGCCGGAAGCCGGCGAGGAGCGCCTGGTCTCGCCCAGACGGCGTGACGAGGACGTCGAGCTGGATCGAGCGCTGCGGCCTCGCACCCTGGGCGAGTACATCGGGCAGTCGCACGTCAAGGAGAGCCTGGCTCTATTCATCGAAGCGGCGCGCCGCCGTCAGGAGCCGCTCGACCATGTGCTGCTCTACGGGCCACCGGGACTCGGTAAGACCACGCTGGCCGGGTGCATCGCCCACGAACTGGGCGTCGACTTTCGCATGACATCCGGGCCTGCCATTGAACGCCAGGGTGACCTGGTGGCGCTGTTGAGCAACCTGAAGCCCAGGGACGTCCTGTTCGTGGACGAGATCCACCGCCTGAGCCGGGTGGTGGAAGAGGTGCTCTACCCGGCCATGGAGGATTTCGCCGTCGACATCGTCATCGGCAAGGGGCCCGGCGCGAAGTCGGTGCGGCTGGAGCTTGCCCCGTTCACCCTGATCGGCGCCACGACCCGGGCCGGCATGTTGACGTCGCCGCTGAGGGACCGGTTCGGGGTCATCCTGCGGCTCGACTTCTACTCGGTCGAAGAACTCCAGGCCATCATCCGGCGCAGCGCGAAGCTCTTGGGCGTCCGCATCGACGGCGACGGTGCCGCAGAGATTGCCCGGCGCTCCCGCGGAACGCCCCGTACGGCCAACCGCCTGCTGCGGCGCGTGCGGGATTACGCCCAGGTGCGGGCAGGCGGCGTGATCACCCGCGAGGTCGCCCGCCGGGCGCTTCTGCTTCTCGACGTGGATGAGCAGGGGCTTGACGCGGTGGATCGGCAGCTCCTCTCGGTCATCATCGAGAAGTTTGACGGCGGGCCGGTGGGGATTGAGACGCTGGCGGCCGCGCTGGGCGAGGAAGCCGAGACCATCGAGGACGTCTACGAGCCGTTCCTGATGCAGCAGGGTTACTTGCAGCGAACCCCAAGGGGCCGGGTGGCGACCCGGCTCGCCAGCGAGCACCTCTCCGTGACGGCCCGCGGCCCGAGAGGCGAAGGGCGCCGGCAGGCGAACCTGTTCGCGACGGACGACAGGGAGTGAGGTTTGTGCCGGAACTGGCGGGGTTCGGGCGGCTGCTCGTGATAACGGGGCTGGCCATTGCCCTCATCGGGGTGGTGCTGGAGGTGGTGGCGCGGGGGTGGCTGCCGGGCCTCGGGCGACTGCCCGGCGACATCTACTTTCAGCGAGGCAACTTCCGCTTCTATTTCCCGCTGACCACCTCGATCCTCCTGAGCCTGGTTCTCACCCTGATCCTCGGGCTCATGCGGCGCTAGGACGGTAGGTGCGCCGCGGTGAGCCTGTACCGGGCAGAAGCCCTGGTGCTGCGGGTTCGTGACCTGGGCGAGGCCGACCGCATCCTGACGCTTTACACCCGCAGCGAGGGCAAACTGCAGGCGGTGGCCCGGGGGAGCCGCCGGCCCCGAAGCCGGCTCCTGGGCGCGACACAGCCCTTCTGCCACGCGCGGTACCTCTTGATGTCCGGGCGGGAGCTTGACAGCATCCAGCAGGCGGAACTGCTCAGTCATGGCCTGAGGGCGCTGCGGGAAGACTTACGGCGGATGGCGGCGGCAAGCGTTACGGCAGAACTGGTAGACCTGCTGGTCGAGACCCGGGAACCGTCGGAGGCGCTGTTTTCGGCCCTGCTCAATACCTGGTCCCAGCTCGCGTCTGCCCCGGAGGCGGCGCTGCATCAGGTGTTGAGCTGGTTCGAGGTACACCTGATGGACCTGATGGGGTACGCACCGGTCCTGGATGGCTGTGCCGGGTGCGGGCGGGAGTTGCAGGCCGCCGAGACGGTGCGGTTTTCCGCGCGGGAGGGGGGAAGCCTCTGCGCTGCCTGTGCGGTGCGGCGCGACCCGAGGGCGCCTCTCCTCAAGCCCGAGGCTCGCGCCGCCCTGCACCACCTGCGAGAACACGGGACTGAGGCCTGTCTGCGGCTGAAAAGTTCACGGGAGGCCGCCCTGCAGATCCGCCGGGCGTTGTATGATTTCATCGAGTTCCGCCTGCCGGCGCCGTCCAAGGCGTGGCACTTCTGGAACAGCCTGGACGGCCCTCCCCCGGTACCGGGCGCCGGGCCGGGGGACACGGAGGGGAGCGTGAACGGTCTTGGAGGACGAGCTGCGCAAGATCGACCTGATCCGGGAACGGACCGAGCTCGGTTACCAGCAGGCCCGAGACCTGCTGGATGAGGCCGGGGGCGATGTCGTCTCGGCCCTGATCCTGTGGGAACGGCGCGGAGGCCGCCCGGCTCACCGGCCGATGCCAGGCGCCGACGTGACCGAGCGCATCCGGGAGTTGGTGCGCCAGGGCAACCGGACCTCGATGCGGGTCTACAGGGGCGACCAGACCTACCTGCAAGTGCCCGTTACGGTTGGCTTGCTGGGGGCCATCCTGGCACCCTACCTGGCGGCTGCCGGGGTGGCGGCGTGCCTGGTGACCGGATGCCGGGTGAGCTTCGAGCGGGCGGAGCCGAGCGCCTCGCCGAGGAATGCGGCCGACGGGCGGGTCGCGGAGGAGGCGGCCGGTTCGGGCGTTTGAGGCTCTTGCGAAGGTTGACAGTACCGGAAAGGCTCTGATATAGTGCCGCCGTGATCCAGCAGCCGTCGCGGGTATGAGAGGCGGGACGCGACTCGTCCTGGCGGGACGAAAACCCCGCCTAAGGCGGCGCGCACTCCGCCGGTCTTTGCGGATTGGAGAAAGACCCGCGTGAACTACCAGGAGCTTATCTTCCGCCTGGAGCGATTCTGGGCCGACCAGCGCTGCATCGTCCTCCAGCCTTACGACATGGAGGTCGGTGCCGGCACCATGCACCCGGCGACATTCTTGCGGGCGCTGGGGCCTGAGCCGTGGCGGGCGGCATACGTCCAGCCGTCCCGCCGGCCCACCGATGGGCGGTATGGTGAGAATCCTAACCGTTTGCAGCGCTATTACCAGTACCAGGTGATCCTGAAGCCCGCTCCGGACGACGTCCTGGAAACTTACGTGGAAAGCCTGCGCGCCATCGGCATCGAACCCGAGCGGCACGACATCCGCTTCGTAGAAGACGACTGGGAGGCACCCACCCTGGGCGCCTGGGGCCTCGGCTGGGAGGTCTGGGTCGACGGCATGGAGGTGACCCAGTTCACGTACTTCCAGCAGGTGGGAGGGTTTGAGCTTCCGGTTATCTCCGCGGAGATTACGTACGGGCTGGAGCGCCTCGGCCTGTACATTCAAAAGAAGTCCTCCGTCTTCGATCTTGAATGGGTGGACGGCATAACGTGGGGGGACGTTTACCGGCAAAACGAGGTCGAGCAATCCCACTACAACTTTGAGGAGAGCAACCCGTCCACCTTGCGTTCGCTGTTCGACACCTACGAGAATCAAGCGCAGCACCTGGTGAGCAGCGGACTGGTGCTCCCTGCCTACGAGCACGTGTTGAAGTGCTCCCATACGTTCAACTTGCTCGATGCCCGGGGCGCCATCAGCGTGGCGGAACGCACTGCCTACATCGGCCGGGTGCGGCAGCTTGCCAGAAGGTGCGCCGAGATCTACCTGGCACAGCGTGAGGCGATGGGCTTCCCGCTGCTGGCCAGGCGGCGCACGGCGGCGAAAGCGACGATTTCCCAACATGCAGAGCCTGCTGGTTGAAATCGGCTGCGAAGAGCTTCCCAGCCGGGTCGTCCAGGACGCGCTGCGGCAGATGCTCGAGATGATGCAAGCCGCGCTGGACGAGGCGCGCCTCGGAAGCCTCAAAGCGCGCGGCTTTGCCACCCCGCGGCGTCTTGCAGCCATCTTCGACGGGGTTCTCGAGCGCCAGGCCGAACGGGAAGTGCTCGTGCGGGGGCCGGCGCGGCGCATCGGGCTTGACGCGCAGGGCCGTCCTACGCAGGCGGCGCTGGGCTTCGCGCGGGGCCAGGGGGTCTCTCCGGAGTCGCTGGTGGTGCGGTCCACACCAGAAGGGGAATACCTCTTTGCCGTCAAGCGGGAGCCGGCCCGGGCGGCCCAGGAGATCCTGCCCGAGATCGTCTCCGGCGTCGTCCGGCGGATCTCGTTCCCCAAGAGCATGCGCTGGGGCCCGGGTGAGTTGCGCTTTGCCCGCCCCATCCGCTGGCTCGTGGTGCTGTTCGGCACGCAGGTGGTCCCGGTGGAGATCGACGGGCTGAAGGCGGGCCGGGAAAGCCGGGGCCACCGGCTTTCGCACCCGGGCCCGGTCACCATCCCGAACCCGGAGGATTACGAATCGATCATGCTGGCGGCCGGTGTCGTGGCCGATGTGGTGCGCCGGCGCCAGATGGTGGTGGACGAGATCGAGGCGGCCGCCGCCCGTAACGCCGGGCGGGTCCTGGCTTCGCCCGAACTGATCGACGAGATCACGAACCTGGTGGAGTACCCGGTTGCGCTGGTGGGTCGGTTCGACGCCGGCTACCTTGAACTGCCGCGCGAGGTTTTGACGACCACGATGGCGGTCCACCAGCGTTACCTCGCCATGGCCGATGACGCCGGGAGCCTGATGCCCGCCTTCGTGGTGGTGGCGAACGGCGCCCATATCGACGAAGCCGTGGTTCGGGAGGGCAACGAGAGGGTGCTCGAGGCGCGCCTGGCCGACGCGCGGTTCTTCTACGACGAGGACCGCAAGCGGCCTCTCGAAGCGCGGGTGGAGGACCTGAAAGGGGTCGTCTTCCACGAGCGGCTGGGATCCATGTACGACAAGGTTCAGCGGGTAGTCGAACTCACCCGGTTCCTCGCGAACCGGGTGGGGCTGGGCGCGCCGGAGGCGGGGTGGGCCCAGCGGGCCGCGCTGCTCTCCAAGGCTGACCTGACGACCCACATGGTATTCGAGTTTCCGGAACTCCAGGGCATCATGGGCCGCGAGTACGCAAAGGCTTCAGGGGAACCGGAGGGCGTGGCGGTCGCGATCGCCGAGCAGTACCAGCCCCGCGGTGCCGCCGCCGAACTCCCGGCGACGCCTGCCGGGGCCCTCCTGAGCCTTGCCGACCGGCTCGACACGGTCGTCGGCTTCTTCGGAATCGGCCTGATGCCGACCGGTTCGGAGGATCCGTTCGGGCTTCGCCGGCACGCTCTCGCCATCGTGCGCATCACGCTGGGCCGGGGATGGCACTGGTACCTGGAGGAGGCGATCGCTCAGGCCGCCCAAAACTACGGCGGCCGGCTGGGACGCCCGGCGTCTGAAGTCGTATCGGACGTGCGGGAGTTTATCCGCCAGCGCCTGCGCGGCATCCTGAGTGAGGCCGGGCTGGATGCAGACGTGGTGGAGGCCGCTCTGAGCGTCGACGTCGACGACCTGTCCGGCGCGGCGCACCGGGCGCGGGAACTGAACCGGGCTCGCCGGGCTCCCTTTTTCGAGGACGCCATGGTGGCGTTCCAGCGTGCGTACAACCTGGCCCGGGGGCGGCTCGGAGACGGGAGCGTGGACCCGGACCTGCTGCAGGAAGAGGCGGAGCGGGTGCTGGTGGAGGCGCTGGACCGGGTGGTTCCCCTGGCCCGCGCGGCGGCTGCGTCGGGGGACCTGGTGGGGGCCGTCAGGGAGCTTGCCCAGCTTCGCCCGGCCGTGGACCGGTTCTTCGAAGAGGTTCTGGTCATGACGGAGGACGAGAAGGTGCGCGCGAACCGCCTGCAGATCCTGTCGCGGGTCGTGGGTGCCTTCGGTGAGTTCGCGAACTTCGCCGCGCTCACCGCCAAAGCGGCGGCGCGGACGTGAGGAGGCCAGCGGGATGTCAGTGGACGGGCGTGCAAAGTGGGTGTACTTCTTTGGCGCCGGCCAGACCGAAGGCCGGGCGGAGATGAAGAACCTCCTGGGAGGCAAGGGCGCCAATCTGGCCGAGATGGCCAACCTGGGAATCCTGGTGCCCCCGGGCTTCACCATCACCACCGAGGCCTGCATCGAGTTTTACCGCCGGGACAAGCGGTGGCCGGAGGGGCTGGATGAACAGGTCAAAGAGAGCCTGCGGCGCCTCGAGCAGGCGATGGGCCGGCGCTTCGGTGACCCCGACAACCCGCTCCTGGTCTCGGTTCGCTCGGGTGCGCGGGTTTCCATGCCGGGCATGATGGACACGGTGCTCAACCTGGGCCTCAACGACCAGACCGTCCAGGGCCTCGCCCGGCAGTCCAACAACGATCGCTTCGCGTACGACTCCTACCGGCGCTTCATCCAGATGTACGGCGACGTGGTGCTCCAGGTGCCGCGGCACCTGTTCGAGGAGCGCCTCACCGCCAGGAAAAAGGCGCGCGGCGTGACCGAAGACCCTCAGCTGACCGCCGCGGATCTCAAGGAACTGGTGGCCGAGTTCAAGGCGATCGTGCGCGAGCAGACCGGCCACGACTTTCCCGAGGATCCGTGGCAGCAGCTTCGCGGCGCCATCAACGCGGTGTTCGACTCGTGGAACAATCCCCGAGCCATCAAGTACCGGGAGATTCACAACATCCCCGGCGACTGGGGCACCGCGGTGAACGTCCAGGCCATGGTGTTCGGCAACATGGGTAGCGATTCGGGCACCGGCGTGGCGTTCACGCGCAACCCCTCGACGGGCGAGAAGGTCTTCTACGGCGAGTTCCTCATCAACGCCCAGGGCGAGGACGTGGTGGCGGGCATTCGCACGCCGCTCCCCATCTCCCGCCTCAAGGAGGAGATGCCGGACGTCTACGCCCAGCTCGAGGACATCAACCGGAGGCTGGAGCAGGCTTACCGGGACATGATGGACATCGAGTTTACGGTGCAGCAGGGCAAGCTCTACATGCTCCAGTGCCGGGTCGGCAAGCGCACGGCGCTGGCGGCGGTCCGGATGGCGGTCGAGATGGCCCAGGAGGGGCTCATCGACCGGCAGACCGCCGTGATGCGCGTGGCGCCTGACCAGATCGAGCAGTTGCTTCACCCCATCATCGATCCCAACGCGAAGGCCGAGGCCGTAGCGAAGGGCCTGCCGGCTTCGCCGGGCGCTGCGGTCGGGCAGATCGCCTTCTTTGCAGAGGACGCCGAACGGATGGCGGATCAGGGGCTCAAGGTCGTGCTGATCCGGGCGGAGACGTCTCCCGAGGACATCGGCGGAATGTTCAAGGCCGAGGGCATCTTGACCAGCCGGGGCGGCATGACCTCGCACGCCGCGGTGGTAGCCCGGGGCATGGGCAAGCCCTGCGTCGTGGGGTGCGGCGCGCTGGACATCGACGAGCACCACAAGGTGGCGCACGTCAACGGCCAGACGCTCCGGGAAGGTGACTGGGTCACCATCGACGGCACCACGGGCAGCGTCTACATCGGAAAGGTGCCCCTTGTGCAGCCCGAACTCAGCGGCTACTTCAGCACCCTGCTTTCGTGGGCTGATGAGTTCAGGGCGCTGGGCGTGCGGGCCAACGCGGACACGCCCAAGGACGCCAGGGTGGCGCGGGAGTTTGGCGCCGCTGGTATCGGGCTGTGCCGAACCGAGCACATGTTCTTTGGCGAGGGCCGGATCACCCCGATGCGGGAGATGATCGTCTCCGACGCACCCGAGGAACGGCAGCGGGCGCTCGCCAAGCTCTTGCCGCTGCAGCGCGGCGACTTCTACGGGATCTTCAAGGAGATGCTGGGCCATCCGGTCGTGATCCGGCTCCTGGACCCGCCGCTGCACGAGTTCCTCCCGAAGGAGCCGGCCGCCATTTCCGAGGTCTCCCGGGAGATGGGCGTGGCACCCGAGGTGATCGAGGCCCGGGTGCGGGCGCTGTGGGAGGCCAACCCGATGCTGGGCCTGCGCGGGTGCCGCCTGGGCATCGTTTATCCGGAGATTTACGAGATGCAGACCCGGGCGATCTTCGAGGCGGCCTGCCAGCTGGCGCAGGAGGGCCACGAGATTGAACCTGAGGTCATGATCCCTCTGGTGGGCACGCAGGGCGAGCTTGCTTTCCTCAAGGAGCGGTGCCGCCGGGTGGCTGAAGAGGTCATGGCGGAGAAGGGGGTGCGGTTGCGCTACCACATCGGCACCATGATCGAGGTGCCGCGCGCCGCGCTGATGGCCGAGGAGATCGGCAAGGAGGCCGACTTCTTCTCGTTCGGCACCAACGACCTAACCCAGATGACGCTGGGCTTCAGCCGGGACGACGTGGGCAAGTACGTACCGAAGTACATCGAGATGGGGCTGCTGAAAGCCGACCCGTTCCAGACCCTGGACACGGAGGGCGTCGGGCAGCTGGTGCGGATGGGTGCCGAACGCGGGAAGAAGGGCAACCCGAAGCTCGTGGTGGGGATCTGCGGCGAGCACGGCGGCGACCCGGCTTCGATCCACTTCTTCCACGAGGCGGGCCTGGACTACGTGAGCTGCTCGCCCTACCGGGTGCCCGTGGCACGGCTTGCGGCAGCGCAGGCCAACCTGAGCAAGCCTCGCGCGGGCGGCAGGGCCCGGCTGGTGGAGGCCCACGCCGCCGACTGAGAGAGCGGTGGGCCCGGTAGCGGCTGGAACGCAGGGGAGAAAGAGCCCTGGATTCCAGGGCTCTTTCACTTGCCATGGCGGAAAGCCGGTACCGGGGGGTCGAAGGATGTGGGCACCGGGAACCGAAACCAACGGCAGACCACCCGTCGCCCGAGAAGCATTTAGGGGGATGGTGGGGCGTGGCAGGTGGGCAGCCGGGGGCCGGGTCGGGGGCGCTGGGCGCCGTAGCCGACCGGGTGCGGGCACGAGCCGACATCGTGGATGTCGTCTCGGAGTTCGTCGCGCTGCGGCCGGCCGGCAAGTCCTACAAAGGGCTGTGCCCGTTCCACGCCGAGAAGACGCCGTCGTTCACGGTCAGCCCCGATCGGCAGCTTTTTTACTGCTTCGGGTGTGGGGCAGGCGGCAACGTATTCACGTTCCTGATGAAGCTGCAGGGGCTGAGTTTCGTGGATGCGGTGCGGCGGGTGGCGGAACGGGTCGGTATGGGCGCCGACGTCGAAAGC
>JBFMCJ010000024.1 GCA_040754675.1 Bacillota bacterium | reverse complement strand
GCTGCCAGCCGGATCCCGCCTGGTGCTCAACCGCAATGTGAGGGTGCTGGGCCGGCCGGCCGTGGAGGCGACGTTGATGGACGCCGAACCGGGGCAGCAGGCGACGCTGGTGGTGGACTCCGACACAGGGCTTATCCTGGAGGCGACGGTGCAGGGGACGACCGGCGGCGGGGCGGCGCAGAAGCTGGTGAAGGCGGTGCGCTTCGACGTGGGCGCTGCCGTCACCACGGTGGAGTACGAGGCACCCGTGCTCGGCAGGCTCGGGCGGCTGACCCTGGCACGCCGGCCGCCGGGCGGGTGGTTCGTCCTGGAGGCCGTGGTGGGAGACGAGGAGGAGGCGCACCGGCTGCGGTTCGAGCAGGTTCAATTGGGCGAGGCGGCCGGGGACCTGAAGCGGCCGGATTCGAGCACGCTGGAGGAGCTGGCGCGGCTCGACAGCGAGGCCCGCACGCTGTACCGCGAGAAGCGCTACGCCGAAGCGGCGCAGCGCTTCCGGGCGCTTGTGCGCATTGACCCGTACAACGTCAACGCCCACAACCTGCTGGGCAACATTGCCATGGAGACGGGCGACTGGGTGACGGCGTCCAGCGAGTTCGATCAGGTGATTCACCTGGCGCCGGAGTCGCCCCTCGGTTACAACAACCTGGCGTACCTGTACACGGAGCTCGGCCTGAGCCTCTCCGTGGCCCTGGAACTCGCGCAGAAGGCCATGGACCTGTCGGGCGCCCAGCCACATGGCGCCGTGCTGGACACGTACGGGTGGGCGCTTTTCCACAACGGGCGGGCCGAAGAGGCGGTTGCGGTGCTGGAGCGGGCGGTGGCCCTTTCGGGGGATGACCCCGAGTCGCAGGCGGAGGTCCTGTACCACCTCGGCGTCGTCCAGCTTTCGCTCAACCGTGTGGAGGAAGCCAGGCGGCTCTTCACGCAGGCTCTGCAGCTTGACCCTGACCTGGCCAAGGCACGCCAGGCTCTCGGCCGGTTGGAGCAGGAAAAGGGGCAAGCGGCCGGGCCATAAGCCTTGATGGCGGCGGGCGCGCAGGGCTCATGCAGGTGTCGGCGGTCCGGCTGGAAGACGGTGAAGAGTGGCACCTGCCGGGCGGCGGGGCCGTGTGGCGGTGCGAGCAGATCGTGCCGCCCGGACGTGCATCCGGGCTCCCGCAAGCAGAGGCAGGGCCTGTTGGCAGGCCATGGCACCGGGAAGAGGCGTGGCTCGCCAGGACGCGCCTCGTGCGGGGCATCGGGCCGGTGCGGGAGCGCCGCCTCAGGGAACAGGGCTTCGGGGACCTTGTCACCCTGCAGCACCACCCCGTCTGGGGCGCTGAGGCTGCCCGGGCGTGGCAGAGCCTCGTGGAACGGCGCATCGACGAACTGCGACGGCGGCGTGTCCCGGACGGGGACATGCTGTCGCTGTTCGGTGCCGGCGAGCTTCTCTTCCTTGACGTGGAGACCATGGGGCTGGCTCCGGTCTTTCCCCTTTTTCTGGCTGGCTTTGCACGCTGGGAAGCGGGCACCTGGCGCTTCACGCTGCTCCTGGCCCGGAGCTTCGAGGAAGAGCCGGTGCTCTTGCGCGCCATCGAGCTGGCCGTGGGGTCGGCCGCCGCTGTGGTCACATACAACGGCCGGGCCTTCGACATGCCTTTCGTGAACATGCGGCGGGTCTACCACGGGGCAGCCTACGGGGACGGGTGGCCGCCCGTGCACGTGCTCGACCTGCTGTCCGAGGCACGGCGGCGCTTCCGCGCCGTTCTGCCAGACGCCCGGCTGGAGAGCGTGGATCGGTTCTTGACGGGGGGCGCGCGGCCACCGTCCATCCCGTCCTGCCTGGTGCCGGAGTACTACCGCCGCTTCGTCGAGACCCGTGAACGGGCGTGGATTGAGCCGGTGCTGCAACACAACCTGCTGGACCTCAAGGCGCTGGTCAGGTTGTGGGGAGCCGTCGCGGGAGCGGCGCAACAGCTTGCGCCGGCCGGATGATGACTGCGGAAAACAGGGCAAGCGGTGCGAGTTGATCGCCGTGCATGACCATTACTTCACGCGCCGGCCCCAGGCCGCGCACCGGCCCCAGCGCATCCGCTTCACGCTGGGCCAAGTGGGCCTGCAGCTGTGGACGGACCGGGGCGTCTTCTCGTACCGGCACGTTGACCCCGGCACCCGGCTGCTCGCCGAGGCCTTCCGCCCGGACGGCGCCCGGCGGGTGGTGGATCTGGGGGCCGGGTACGGGGCGCTGGGCCTGATGATTGCGGCGCGGTTTTCGGGCCTTGAGGTGGTGCTGGTGGAGGTCAACGAGCGCGCCGCACAGCTCTCCCGGCGCAACGCAGCGCTCAACCGCCTTCCCGTGGCCGTGGTGGTGGGCGATGGGCTGCAGGCGTTTTCCGATGCGAGCCTGGATGCGGTGGTGACCAATCCCCCTGTTCGAGCCGGCCGCAACGTGATCTATAGATGGGTGGCGGAGGCGGGACGAGTCCTGGCCCCGGGTGGGAGGTTGTGGTTGGTCATTCGCACCCGCCAGGGAGCGGCCAGCCTCGCCCGGGCGCTCGAGCAACGTCTCGGGCCGGTGGATCTCGTGGAACGCGGCGGGGGATATCGCGTCTTGTGCGCCTGCCGCGGCGGCCGCTGAGGGTGCCCTAAGGCTAAGGCGAGGCGTTTGCAACTGCTGTATGTGGCAGGAGCCCCACCGGATTCCGGAGGGACGCAAGGCGAGCCTGCCGAAGAGCTTCCCGGCGCCTCGGACGGTAAAGAAAGGGTTAGGGAATGGTAGAAGAGGTGGGCACCCGGGCCTCCACGGACCGGGTGCGGGTGCGTGGCGGCGTACGGCTTTCCGGCCGCCTGCGGGTGAGCGGGGCGAAGAACGCCGCGGTGGCCCTTCTTCCGGCATGCCTCCTCGCGGACGGACGGTGCGAACTCTGGCAGCTTCCGGACATCACCGACGCGGACGTCATGATCCGCATCCTCGAAAGTCTGGGAGCCCGGGTCGACCGGCGCGAGGGAGTGGTCCGCGTCACGCCTGTGCCCGGCACGCTGAAGCACGAGGTGCCCTACGACGAAGCCAAGAAGGTGCGGGCGTCGTCGCTTCTGCTGGGGGCGCTCCTGGCCCGGCTCGGAAAGGCTGTCGTACCGCTCCCGGGGGGCTGTGACATCGGGCCGCGCCCCGTGGACCTGCACCTCAAGGGCCTGGCGGAGCTCGGCGCCCGGGTGCGGGTCGAGCGCGGCTACGTGGTGGCCGAGGCCGATCAGCTGGTCGGCAGCGAAATCTACCTGGACTTCCCCAGCGTGGGCGCTACCGAGAACCTGATGATGGCCGCGACCGCCGCCTCCGGCACCACCGTCATCTACAACGCTGCCAAGGAGCCCGAGGTGGTGGACCTCGCGAACTTCCTGGTGGCCATGGGCGCCCGCGTGGTGGGGGCCGGCACGGACCTGGTGCGCATCCAGGGGGGGATGCGGCTCACCGGCACTTCGTACACCATCATCCCCGACCGTATCGAGGCAGGCACCTACCTTCTGGCGGCCCTCGCGACCCGGGGCCAGATCGTGCTGGAGAACGTCATCCCCAAGCACCTGGAGTCGCTGCTGGCGAAGCTCGAAGAGGCTGGCGCCCGCATCGAGGTGGGCCTGGATCATCTCGCGGCGTCGCTCGACCGCCGCCCGCTGCCCACATCCGTCAAGACGCTTCCGTATCCCGGTTTTCCCACCGACTTGCAGCCGCAGCTGTCGGCCTTCCTGCTTACGGCCGACGGCACCAGCATCGTGACGGAGCGAGTCTTCGAGGACCGCTTCCGTCACATCGACGAACTCAAGCGCATGGGCGCCCAGATCCGCACGGACAGCCGCACGGCGGTCATCATCGGCGTGGAGCGGCTGAGCGGTGCCCCCGTCACGGCCACCGACCTGCGCACGGGAGCCGCCCTGGTGATCGCGGCCCTCTCGGCACAGGGCGAGACGATCATCGAAGGCTTCCACCACGTGCGCCGCGGCTACGACCGTATGGTCGACAAGCTCGCCTCGCTTGGGGCCGACATCCAGTACGTCTAGGCCCCTGGTGGGGGTTGCATGTTTATCCAGCCGGCGCGATAATGCGCCCATGCAGCCGCAAACAGCGTCAGAACAGAGAGAACCCCCGACCTCTCCAGTTCCGGTGGGCGTCGTGGGCGGGTCGGGGTACGCCGGGCTGGAACTCCTGCGGCTCATCGTTCGCCATCCCGGGCTGAAGCTTGCTTGGATATTGTCGCGTTCTCATGCAGGTCAGCCGGTCGGCTCGGTCTACCCGTCGCTTCTGGGGATCGTCGACCGGCGCTTCTCGGCCGCCGAGGATCCCTGGGAGCTCGCCGGCGAGGCACGGGTCATCTTCCTCGCCACGCCTTCCGGGACCGCGGCCGAGCTCGCCCCCGCGCTGCTCCAGACCGGGGCCGCAGTCGTGGACATTTCGGCCGACTTCCGGCTGCCCGACGCTGCCCTTTACGAAAAGGTCTACGGCCGGCCGCATCCGCATCCGGAGCTCCTGCCGCTTGCCGCCTACGGCCTCCCGGAACTCTTCCGGGAATCCATCGCCCGCTCCCGCCTGGTGGCGAACCCGGGATGCTACCCGACCGCGGCGCTGCTGGCCCTGGCCCCGCTGGCGGCAGCAGGGCTTCTCGACGTCGACCGGCCCGTGGTGGTCTCGGCTACCTCGGGGATCTCGGGGGCCGGGAGCCAGCCGGGGCCGATGTACCATTTCCCGGCGGCCACCGAAAACGTCCGGCCATACAATGTCCCCGGCCATCGCCACACTCCGGAGATCGCCGATTACCTGGCACGCCTCCTGCCCTCGGAGGGCCGCACCCCCCAGGGCGCCCGCGTCCCGGAAGGTGCCCGCGTGAGGGTGGTTTTCGTGCCACACCTGGTGCCCGCAAGCCGCGGCATCCTGGCGACGTGCGTGGCGACCGTCCGGAGGGAGATCGCCACCGAGGAGCTGACCGCGCGGTACCGGGCTTTCTACGAGGGGGCCCCCTTCGTGCGGGTGCTGGAGCCGCCCCTTCTGCCCGAGACGAAGCGGGTGCTGGGTTCCAATTTCTGCGACGTGGCCGTGCGGTGGGATCCGAGCGCCGGGGCCGTGGTGGCCATGGCGGCCATCGACAACCTGGTGAAGGGCGCAAGCGGCCAGGCGCTGCAAAACGTCAACCTCATCATGGGCTGGGACGAGGCGGAAGGGCTAAGGGACGTTCCGCTCTACCCGTGACGGAAAGCCGTGCTCGGGCCCGGCGCACTTTTTGCGAGAAGGGAGCCAGGTGAACGGCTCACACATGGGCATACGCGTCGAGACCTCGGTGAAGTCGCACGATGCGGGCATTCCTCCCGCAGCCCCCGAGTCGGGTGCGGGGGTCACCTTCCCCCTGCGCTTTCAAGCTGCCGGGGTGCACTGCGGCATCAAGCGCCAGCGCCCCGACCTGGCCGTCATCTACTCGCCGGACGACTGCGCCGCGGCCGCCGTCTTCACCACCAACCGGGTGAAGGCAGCGCCGCTTCTGGTGACCCGGGAGCACCTGGAAAGGAGTGCCGGCCGCATCCGGGCAGTGGTCGTCAACAGCGGCAACGCCAATGCGTGCACCGGCGAACAGGGGCTCCTGGACGCGCAGGCGATGGCCCGTGCGTGCGCCGCCGAGCTGGGCCTGGACACCGAGCAGGTGCTGGTGGCTTCGACCGGGGTCATCGGCGTTCCGCTGCCCATGCCCGCGGTTCGGCACGGCATCGAGCAGGCGTGCCGTGACCTCTCCGGGTCCGGGGGGGCCGCCGCCGCCCGCGCCATCCTGACCACCGACCGCCGCCCCAAAGAGATGGCGCTGCAGCTCCCGCTGGGCCGCGGACGGACGGTGCGCCTGGGGGGGATGGCCAAGGGGTCGGGGATGATCCACCCCAACATGGCCACCATGCTCGCCTTCCTGACCACGGACGCTCCGGTCGAGGCCCAGGCGCTGCAGACGCTGCTGCGCCAGGTGGCGGACCGGACGTTCAACATGATCACCGTCGACGGAGACACGAGCACCAACGACATGGTGGTGCTGCTGGCTAGCGGCCAGGCCGGCGGGCCGGCCCTGGAGGCGGGGAGCGAAGAATTCGATCGGTTTGCAGCAGGAGTTGAGCAACTGGCCACGTACCTGGCGAAGGAAATCGCCCGGGACGGCGAGGGGGCCTCGCGCCTGGTGGAGGTACGGGTGCTCGGCGCCCTCACCGCCCTCGAGGCGCGCCGGTGTGCGCGCGTGATTGCGGGCTCCAACCTGGTCAAGACCGCGGTGCACGGGGGCGACCCCAACTGGGGCCGCATCGCCGCGGCCGCCGGGTACTCGGGCGTCGAGATGGATCCGGCGGGATTCTCGGTGTGGCTGGGTGACGTGCTGGTGGCGCGCCGCGGCCGGGAGGTGCCCTTCGACACCGCTTCGGCCCGCGAGGCGCTTCTGGACGGCGAGGTGCGGCTGACCATCGACCTCGGCACGGGCGGGCACGGCGAGGCCAGCGCCTGGACGTGCGACCTGAGCGAGGAGTACGTGCGGATCAATTCGAGCTACCGTTCCTAAAACGCTTGAGGGGGTTTGGGTCGGCGTTGAGCCTGGAGCAGATCATTCAGCGGGCCGGCGTGCTGGTGGAGGCGCTGCCCTACATCCGCGCCTTCTTCGGCAAGACGTTCGTCATCAAGTACGGCGGCAGCGCCATGCCCGGCGGGGAGGTTCAGCGCAGCATTGCCCTTGACCTGATCCTGCTCAGGTACGTGGGGGTGCGGCCGGTTCTCGTGCACGGCGGGGGCCCTGCCATCACCGAAGTGATGAAGGCGCTGGGAAAGGAGCCCCAGTTCGTCAACGGGCGGCGCGTCACCGACACGGAAACCATGCGGGTGGTTCGCATGGTCATGATGGGGCTCATCAACATGGACATGGTGGCCACCATCAACCGGTTCGGCGGGAAGGCCGTGGGGCTGTCCGGGCACGACGGCAACTTGATGGTGGCGCGAAAGCGCCTCGAGCAGGCCGCCAGGGAAAGCGCTTCGCCGGAGACTGTGGACCTTGGCTTCGTGGGAGACGTGGAGCGGGTCAACCCCGAACTCCTCAACCTGCTCACGGACCAGGGCTACATCCCCGTCGTGGCGCCCATCGGGGCCGGGTACGCCGGCGAGAGCTACAACATCAACGCCGACAGCGTGGCAGGCGAGCTGGCGGCGGCGCTTCGCGCCGACAAGCTCATCATCCTCACCGATGTGGAGGGCATCCTGGAAGAACCCGGCAACCCGGCCTCGCTCATCTCCGCGCTGCAGATCCAGCGGGCCCGCCGCATGATTCAGGAAGGCACCATCGAGGGGGGCATGGTGCCCAAGGTAGAGGCGTGCATCCGGGCGCTCGAGGCCGGAGTGCCGCGCACCCACATCATCGACGGGCGGGTGCAGCACGCGCTCTTGCTGGAGATCTTCACGGACCGGGGCATCGGAACGATGGTGGTGAGCTGACGCATGATGGCAGGTCTGGCCCCCTCGGACGTGACGGCCCTTGCCGACCGGTACCTCATGCACACCTACCGCCGGGATCGGCTCGTGCTCGTGCGGGGAAGCGGCTGCTGGGTCTGGGACGCCGAGGGCGGGCGCTATCTCGACTTCGTGTCGGGGATCGGCGTGAACGCGGTGGGACACTGCCATCCCCGGGTGGTACAGGCGCTGGCCCAACAGGCCGCGGAACTCATGCACGTCTCCAACCTCTTCTACACCGAGCCCCAGGCGCTGCTGGCGAAGTGGCTCGCCGAACACACCCCCTTCGACCGGACGTTTCTCTGCAACAGCGGCGCCGAGGCCGTCGAGGCAGCCATCAAGCTGGCGCGCCGCTACCACTACAACCGCGGCGAGCACCGCTTCGAGGTGGTCACGGCCACCGGGTCGTTTCACGGCCGCACCTTCGGGGCCCTGTCGGCGACCGGGCAGCTCCGCTACCACGAGGGCTTCGAGCCGCTGGTGCCAGGCTTCCGGTATGTCCCGTTCAACGACGCCCGTGCCCTCCGTGAGAGCGTGCACCGCGGCACGGCGGCCGTGCTGCTGGAGGTCGTGCAGGGGGAGGGCGGCGTCCACCCGGCCGACCCCGGATTCGTGCGGGCGGCCCGGGAGGCGGCGGATTCCAGCGGGGCGCTTCTCATCATCGACGAGGTGCAGACAGGGCTCGGCCGCACGGGCCGGCTGTTCGCCTTCGAGCACTACGGCATCGTGCCGGACGCGGTGACGCTGGCCAAGGCGCTCGGGGGCGGCGTGGCCATCGGGGCGCTTCTGGCCAGGGAGCCGGCGGCTTGCGCCTTCGCTCCGGGCCACCACGCCTCGACGTTTGGCGGCAACCCCCTCGCCTGCCGGGCGGCGCTGGCGGCGCTAGAGGCCATCGAGCAGGAGGGGCTGGTGAGGCGGGCGGCCGAGGTGGGCTCGTACCTCGCCGAACGGCTCCGAGAGGCCGGGCGGCGGGCCGGCCACGTGGTGGAGGTGCGGGGACTCGGGCTGATGCTGGCCATCGAGTTCGATGTGCCGGCCCGTGCGGTGGCGGAGGCCTGCCGCAAGCGGGGCCTTCTGGTCAACGTGGTGGCCGAGAAGGCGCTGAGGCTTTTGCCGCCGCTGGTCATCGGACGGGACGAGGCCGACCGGGCCGCGTCGATCCTGGAAGCCGCGATCCGCGACGCGGCTGCTGCCGGGGAGGCTTAAGAGGAAACCGTTAACAATGCCCAGGCGCAACGATCTCCACAAAGTCATGGTCATCGGATCCGGACCCATCATCATCGGGCAGGCCGCCGAGTTCGACTACGCGGGGACCCAGGCGTGCAAGGCGCTGCGGGAAGAGGGCCTGGAGGTGGCGCTGGTCAACTCCAACCCCGCCACCATCATGACCGACGAGAACATGGCCGACCGCATCTACCTCGAGCCGCTGGTGCCCGAGGTGCTGGAGCGGATCCTGGAGCGGGAGCGCCCGCAGGGGCTGCTTCCCACGCTGGGCGGCCAGACCGGGCTCAATCTGGCCTTCGAACTGGCGCGGCGGGGCGTGCTCGACCGCCTCGGGGTCGAGCTCCTGGGAACCCCCCTCTCCGCCATCGAAAAGGCGGAAGACCGGGAGCAGTTCAAGGCCACCATGGAGGCTATCGGCGAGCCGGTCCCGGAGAGCCGCACCGTCACCACGCTCGAGGAGGCGCTGGCGTTCGCCGAAACCATAGGCTATCCCGTCATCGTGCGCCCGGCGTACACGCTGGGCGGGACGGGGGGCGGCGTCGCCCGCCGGCCGGAGCAGCTCCGGGAGGTGGCCTCCCGGGGCCTGAAGCGCAGCCTCATCGGCCAGATCCTGGTCGAGAGGAGCGTGGTGGGCTGGAAAGAGATCGAGTACGAGGTGATGCGGGACGGCGCCGACAACTGCATCACCGTCTGCAACATGGAGAACTTCGACCCCATGGGCATCCACACGGGGGACAGCATCGTGATCGCCCCGAGCCAGACGCTCACCGACCGGGAGCACCAGGCGCTGCGTTCGGCGGCCATCAAGATCATCCGCGCCCTGGGGATCCAGGGGGGCTGCAACATCCAGTTCGCCCTGGCCCCTGACGGATCGGGGCGCTACTACGTCATCGAGGTGAACCCCCGGGTCAGCCGCTCCTCGGCGCTGGCCTCCAAGGCCACGGGATACCCCATCGCCCGGGTCGCGGCCAAGATCGCCGTGGGGTTGCGCCTCGACGAGATTCCCAACGCGGTGACCGGGCAGACGACAGCGGCGTTCGAGCCGGCCCTGGACTACGTGGTCGTCAAGATCCCCCGGTGGCCTTTCGACAAGTTCCCCCTGGCAGACCGGCAGCTGGGCACCCAGATGAAGGCCACGGGCGAGGTCATGGCCATCGACCGCACCTTTGCGGGGGCGCTTCAGAAGGCCGTGCGTTCCCTCGAGGCCGGGTACGACGGGCTGTTTGACCGCTCGGTGGCCGCTTTTACGGATGGGGAACTGCGCCGCGTACTGGCCGCGCCCGACGACCGCAGGCTGTTTGCGGTGGCGGAGGCGCTGCGCCGGGGCTTTTCGGTGGAGGAGCTTCACCACCTCACCCGGGTCTCGCCGTACTTCCTCGCCGTCATCGAACGCATCGTGAAAGCCGGCCAGAAGCTGGCCGAAAACCCGGGGCAACTGCGGCAATGGCTGCTTGAACTCAAGCGCCTGGGGTACTCGGACCGCCGGATTGCACAGCTTGCCCGCCTGACAGAGGCCCAGGTGCGGGCGCTGCGCCGCGAACTGGGAGTGGTGCCGGTCTATAAGAGCGTGGACACCTGCGCCGGCGAGTTCGAGGCGAAGACGGCCTACTACTACTCCGCCTACGAACGGGAGGACGAGGTGCCCGACAGCCCCAGGCCCCGGGTGCTGGTGGTCGGGGCGGGGCCGATCCGGATCGGGCAGGGGATTGAGTTTGACTACTGTTCTGTGCATTCGGTCTGGGCGCTGCAGCGCATGGGCTACGAGGCCGTCATCGTCAACAACAACCCCGAGACGGTGAGCACCGACTTCGACACCTCCGATCGGCTCTACTTCGAGCCGCTCACGCTGGAAGACGTGCTGGAGGTGGTGCGGCGGGAGCGGCCGGAAGGGGTCATCGTGCAGTTCGGGGGGCAGACGGCCATCAACCTGGCCAGGCCGCTGGCCGATGCAGGCGTTCGCCTGCTCGGCAGCAGCGCCGACACCATCGACCTGGCCGAGGACAGGCGGCGCTTCGCGGAGCTTCTGGGGATGCTGGGGATCCCGCAGGCCGAGGGCGCCAGCGCCTCCAGCATGGAGGAGGCGCTGGGCGTCGCCAACAAGCTGGGGTACCCGCTCATGGTGCGGCCCTCGTACGTGCTGGGCGGGCGCGCCATGGAGATCTGCCACGACGAGGACGAGCTTTTGGAGTACATCAAGATGGCGGTGCAGGTGGCGCCCGAACACCCCGTGCTCCTCGACCGGTACCTCCAGGGCCGCGAGATCGAGGTGGACGCCATCTGCGACGGGGAGCGCGTGCTGATTCCCGGCATCATGGAGCACATCGAACGCGCCGGGATCCACTCCGGGGACTCGACGGCCGTCTTCCCGCCGGTTCGCCTGAGCGCCGAGGAGGAGAGCGCCATCGTCGACTACACCCGCCGCCTGGCGCTGGCCCTCGGCGTGCGGGGGCTTCTCAACGTGCAGTTCGTGGTGTCGCAGGGCCGGGTGTACGTTCTGGAGGCCAACCCCCGCGCCAGCCGCACCGTTCCATATCTGAGCAAGGTGACGGGGGTCCCCATGGTGGCGCTGGCCACCCAGGTGATGGCCGGCGCACGGCTGCAAGACCTGGGATGGCCCCAGGATGGCCTCCTTTACTCGTCTACGAACCCGCCGCCGTTCGCGGCCGTCAAGGCGCCGGTCTTCTCGTTCGACAAGCTGGACGACGTGGACGTGCTGCTGGGCCCGGAGATGAAGTCCACCGGCGAGGTGCTGGGCATCAACGGAGACTACCCGTGGGCCCTGTACAAGGCGCTCGTCGCGGCCGGGATGACCGTGAAGGCGTCGGGCACGGCCCTCGTGACCCTGGCCGACCGGGACAAGGAAGAGGCGCTTCCCACGGTGCGCCGGCTCGCCGGCCTGGGCTTTCGCATCGTGGCCACGGCGGGCACCCAGCGCTTCCTGGCCCAACACGGCGTGGCGAGCAGCTTCGTCCACAAGATCGGCGAGGGCCACCCGGACGTCGTGGACCTGGTGCGGACGGGCGAGGTGGACCTGGTCATCAACACGCCCACTCGCGGCCGCATCCCCGAGCGGAGCGGCTTCAAGCTGAGGCGGGCGGCCGTCGAGTTCAAGGTGCCGTGCTTCACCTCCCTGGATCTGGCAGCGGCACTGGCCGAGGCGGCGGCGCAGCTTCGAGCCGGCGAGTTCCCGCAGCCGCTGACCCTCCAGGAGTACACGTCGCGCCTTGCCCGGCACCCCTTGCGGGCAGCGGCCGGGCGGGCGGTTTGAAGGCAGGGGTATCAGGATGGGGGGCTTCGGGGCCATGGACGTCCGGAAGGTGGTTCTGGCGTATTCGGGCGGCCTGGACACGTCGGTGATGATCCCGTGGATCCGGGAGAACTACGGGTGTGAGGTCGTGGCCTTGATCGCCGACGTGGGGCAGGGCGAAGACCTGCAGGCCGTCGCGGAGAAGGCGGTGCGCAGCGGGGCGAGCAAGGCCGTGGTGGAGGACGTGCGGGAGACGTTCGCCCGGGATTACGCGTTCCAGGTGCTGCGGGCTGGCGCCATCTACGAGGGACGGTATCTGCTCGGCACGAGCTTCGCCCGGCCGCTGATTGCGGCATGCCAGGTGAAGGTGGCGAAGGAGGAGGGGGCGGACGCGCTGGCCCACGGCTGCACAGGCAAGGGCAACGACCAGGTGCGCTTCGAGCTTGCCTACCGGGCGCTGGCCCCGGAGCTGCGGGTCATCGCCCCCTGGCGGGAGTGGGACCTGCGCTCCAGAGAGGACGAGATCACCTACGCTAAAGAACGCGGCATCCCCGTCGGCGTGACCCGGGAAAGGCCCTACAGCATCGACCGCAATCTGTGGCACGTCAGCTACGAGGGCGGGATCCTCGAGGACCCGGACCGGGCGCCGGATCCGGACATGTTCCTGTGGACGGCCGACCCGGCGGCGGCGCCCGACGAACCCGAAGAGGTCACCGTCGGCTTCGAGGAAGGCTATCCCGTCTCGGTCGACGGGCACGAGATGGGGGCCCGGGAGCTCCTGGAAACCCTCAACGCCCTGGGCGCCCGCCACGGCGTCGGGCGGGTCGACATCGTGGAAAACCGCGTCGTGGGCATGAAGTCCCGGGGGGTCTACGAGACGCCCGGCGGCACGCTTTTGCACGTGGCACACCGGGAACTGGAGAGCCTCACGCTTGACCGCGAGACGTTCCACTTCAAGGAGATGGTGGCGGTCCGCTTTGCGGAGCTCGTCTACTACGGCCAGTGGTACTCGCAGTTGAAGCGGGCCCTCGACGCCTTCGTGAACGAGACCCAGAAGAAGGTGACGGGGCGGGTGCGGCTGCGGCTGTACAAGGGCGGCGTCCAGGTCGTCGGGCGCTCTTCGCCGTATTCGCTGTACGATTTCGATCTGGCGACGTTCGGCGCCGACACGGTCTACCGGCAGAAGGACGCCGAGGGGTTCATCCGCCTGTTCGGACTGCCGCAGTATGTCGAGGCGAGGCTTTCAGCGCGCCTGGGGGAGCGGCTGTGAGCGGCGGCGCCCCGTGGGCCTCCATGTGGGGAGGGCGCTTCAAAGAGCCGGCGGATCAGCTCCTCCGGCGCTTCACGACCTCACTGGGCTACGACCGAAGGCTCGCGCCGTACGACGTAGCGGCGAGCATCGCGCACGCCCGGATGCTGGGCCGGCAGGGGATCATCCCGCAGGAAGACGCCCGGCGCATCGTCGAGGGCCTGCAGGCGCTGGCCGAGGAGATCCGGGCGCGGCCCGAGCTTCTCGACGGGCCGGACGAGGACGTGCACTCGGCCATCGAGCGGCTGCTCTTCGAACGCATCGGGGAGCCGGCCCTTCGGCTCCACACCGCCCGCAGCCGCAACGATCAGGTGGCCACCGACCTGCGGCTGTTCGTGCGGGATGCCACGAGCTTGCTCGACGCGGCGGCGGCGCGCCTGCAGCACGTCCTCCTGGAGCGGGCCGAGCAGGAGGCCGCCACCGTCATGCCGGGTCTGACCCACCTGCAGCCGGCGCAGCCGGTGACGCTGGGGCACCACCTGATGGCGTACGTGGCCATGCTCTTCCGGGACAGGGATCGCCTGCGGGAGGCCGCTCGCCGGGCTGCGGTGCTGCCGCTGGGTTCGGGGGCGCTGGCCGGGGTGGCCTTCCCCGTGGACCGGGAGGCTGTCGCCCGGGAGCTGGGGTTCGAGTGCGTGAGCGAAAACAGCCTGGACGCCGTCTCCGACCGGGACTTCGCGTGCGACTTGTTGTATGCGTGCAGCCTCATCATGGTTCACCTGAGCCGGCTTGCCGAGGAACTGGTCATGTGGAACCACCCGGCCTTCGGCTTCGTGGAGCTGCCCGACCGCCTGGCAACCGGCTCCAGCATGATGCCCCAGAAGAAAAACCCGGACGCCGCTGAACTCATCCGTGCCCGGGCGGGCCGGACGAGCGCCCATCTGGTGGCGCTGTTGACCGTCCTGAAAGGGCTGCCCCTGGCCTACAACCGGGACCTGCAGGAGGACAAGCAACCGGTCTTCGACGCCGCCGACCAGACCCTGCTGGCCCTGGAGATGGCCGCCGAACTGGTGGGGGCCCTGCGCTTCCGGCGCGACCGGATGGCTCATGCGTGCACGCCGGATCTGCTGGCCACCGAACTGGCCGATTACCTGACCCGGAAGGGCGTGCCGTTCAGGGAGGCGCACCGGCTGGTCGGCCGCATCGTGGCAGACGCGCAGGCGGGTGGCAGGCGGTTGACGGACTATTCCGTCGAGGAACTCAGGCGCTACAGCCCCCTGTTCGAGGAGGATGCGGCCGCCTGCCTGGACTTCGAGGCGGCGCTGAGCGCCCGGGGCCTCGCGGGGGGTACCGCGCCTGAGGCGGTGCACGCGGCGGTGGCGGCGGCGCGGGAGAGGATGCGGCGGATGGAGGGCTCGGCTTCCCGGGCGGCTTCGTAGCCTGCCCGGATCCACGCCTCCACCCCGCTGCGGCCGGAGGCACGGGGGTCGTCGAGGGGCGGGCGCACCACCACATCGGCGAAGCGTTCCAGCTGCAGGTCGGTGAGGTGCTGCAGCGCGATGGCCGCGGCCCGGTCGAGCACCCGGGTGAACCCATGCACGTCGCCGTCCTGCCGGTGGCCCGTACCGAGGTCGACCGCCACCACCACGTCGGCTCCCAGCAGCCTGCAGGCGCGGGCGGGCACCGGCTCCACCGTGCCGCCGTCCACCAGCGCCCGGCCCGCCAGCCGCCGGGGGGTGTAAAACCAGGGGATGGAGCAGCTTGCCCGCACGGCTGCCGCAACGGGAATCCGGTCGACCACTACGGTGCGGGGAGGCAGCGCGCCGGCAATCCAGGCGCGGCGCGTCAGCAGGACCGTCTCGCCGGAGTGCAGGTCGCATGCGACGGCCGCGAAGGGGCGCTCCAGGTGCTCCAGGTCGTCGACCGGCAGGCGGCGGCGCAACCACCTTTCGAGGCGGCCCCCGGCCGCAAGGCCTCCGGGAGTGGCTGGGCGGGCGCGGCCCAGGGCCTCCAGCGTGAGGCGGGAACCGAGTATGAGAGCTCCCCAGGCTGAGAGCCGCAGCTCGCAGCGCACTTCGGCCAGAAGCTCGGGGGCGACGGCCTGCATGGCCCGAGAGCTGACGCCCGCAACGTACAGCGCTCCCACCAGGCTTCCGACGCTGGACCCGGCCACGACGCGCGGCGCAAGCCCTGCCTCCTCCAGCGCCTGGATCACCCCGATGTGGGCCGCCCCGCGCATGGCGCCGGCACCGAGGGCAACACCCAGGATCCGCATAGGCGACGCAACCCCCAACGCCCGGAGATCTAAGCTATGCCAGGTGGCCGCCCGACAGGGAGTTGTCCTGAGGAAGCGAAAAACCAAGGTAACGCGGCCAAAGTCTAAACGCCCGAAGGTGGGAGAAGCGGAGTGCGGGTACTTATCTTGTACAGCGCCCGGGGGGCTTTGGACCGGCTGGCCCGGGCCGTCGCCGACGGGCTTGAGTCTGCCGGCGTGCGGGCCGAGTTGATGAAAGCCGACCCCTCGCGCACGCAGCCTATCAGCATGGGAGCTTACGATCTCGTCTGCGTGGGCAGCCCCACCCTCGGCTTTTTCCGGGGGAGGGCGGCCGAGGACATCGTGGAGGTACTCGCCCGCAGCACCCGCCTGGAGGGCAAGCGCACCGCGGCGTTCGTGCGGCGCGGCGGCTTCGGTGCCACTCGGGCTCTGAAGCAGCTGATGGCCGCGCTGGAGCGCCAGGGGGCCTGGGTCGAGGACTTCGCGGACCTCGCCTCGGAGCAGGAGGCGCGGGCGTTCGGAGCGCGCCTCAAGAACGTGGCGGGGGCGCGGGTGTAAACTCGTGGACCGGGGAAAGGCGGCGACGACCAGCATGAGCAACACTTTTGCCGAGAAGCAGGACCTGCGGATCCCGGGGCCGACGCCCGTACCGCCCTCTGTGCTGCGGGCCATGTCGCGGCCCATGATCAACCACCGAGGCCCCGAGTTCGCCGAACTCATCGCCCGCCTCACCCGCCGCCTTCAGCGCCTCTTCGAGACGGAAAGCTTCGTGGCCATCCTGACGGGATCCGGGACGGCCGGCATGGAGGCGGCGTGCGCGAACCTCATCTCCCCCGGCGACCGGGTGCTGGTGCTGGACGGCGGGGTTTTCGGGCACCGGTGGGCGGAGATCGCGGGCGCGTTCGGCGCTCGGGTCGAGCGATACGAATACCCCTGGCACACCGGCGCAGAGCCCGGAGAGCTTGCGAGGCGGCTTTCGGCCATGCCCGACGTTCGAGCGGTTTTCGCCACCCACAACGAGTCGTCCACCGGGGTCATCAACGACATCCGGGCCCTGAGCGCCGCGTGTCACGAGGCGGCGCCCGAGGCGATGTTCGTGGTCGACTCGGTTAGCGGGCTGGGCGGCGCGGCGCTGTCCATGGACGCCTGGGGCCTGGACGCCGTGGTGAGCGCATCCCAGAAGTGCATCATGGCGCCCCCCGGGCTGGCCTTTGTGGCGCTTTCGCCCCGGGCCTGGCAGCGGGTCGGGGAAAGCCGGGCCGCCCGTTACTACCTGGATCTGGCGGCTGCCCGGCGCATGTTCGAGAAGGGCCAGACGCCGTGGACGCCGGCCCTGTCCGTGGTATACGCGGTGGACGAGGCGCTCGGCCTTCTGGAGGCGGAGGGCAGCGACGCAAGGCTTTCTCGCCACCGCCTGATGCGGGACATGGTGCGGGCGGGGCTCGCAGCGGCCGGCTTCGAGCTGATGGTCGAGACGCGCTTTGCCTCGCCGACGGTGACGGCGGTGCGGCCTCCCGCCGGGGTCGACGTGGAGGCGGTGCGCAGGGTCGCGAGGGAACAGCTCGGGGTGGTCTTCTCGGGCGGCCAGGGCAAGCTCGCCGGGCAGATCCTGAGGGTGGGCCACATGGGCTACGCCACGCCGCTGGACATGATTGGCGCCGTGGCGGCTGCCGAGGTGGCGCTGGCCCGGCTCGGCGCTCCCGTGCAGCCGGGGGCCGGAGTCGCCGCCGCAGAGCGAATCTGGGCGGGCCATGAGGAGGCGGCCGCGCGGTGAGGGTGCTGGTGGCCGACCCCCTGGAGTCGGCGGGCATCGAGCGGCTGCGGCAGGGCGGCGCCCAGGTGGATCTCCGGCCCGGGATGGACCGGGCTCAGCTTCTGGAGCGGATCGGGGAGTATGAAGGCCTGATCGTCCGCAGCGAAACCCGCGTGGACGCCCGGGTGCTCGAGGCAGGCCGGCGGCTGATGGTCGTGGGGCGAGCCGGGGTCGGCGTCGACAACATCGACGTGGAGGCGGCCACCGGGCGAGGTGTCGTGGTCGTCAACACTCCTGAGGCCAACACCACAAGCGCCGCCGAGCACACCATGGCCCTGATGCTGTCGGTAGCGCGCCGCATTCCCTGGGCGCACCACTCCCTTGCCCTGGAACGGCGGTGGGAACGCCGGCACTTCATGGGGGTTCAGCTCGCCGGTAAGACGCTGGGCCTGGTGGGGCTGGGACGGATCGGTTCCGAGGTGGCGCGCCGTGCGCGGGCCTTCGGCATGGCTGTGCTGGCCTATGACCCGTACGTAACCGCCGACCGTGCCGCGCAGCTGGGCGCGCAGCTCGCCGAGCTGGACGAGTTGCTTGCCCGGTCGGACTTCGTGAGCCTTCACTGCCCCCTGACGCCCAAGACGCGCCATCTCATCGACGCCGAACGCCTCAAGCGCATGCGCCCCACCGCATACCTCATCAACTGCGCCCGGGGCGGCATCGTGGACGAAGCGGCCCTGGCGAACGCGCTGGCAGAAGGGCGGCTGGCGGGGGCCGCCGTCGACGTCTTCGCGGAGGAACCGCCCTCCGGCAGCCCCCTGATGGGGGCGCCCAACGTGGTGATGACGCCGCACCTCGGCGCAAGCACGAAGGAGGCGCAGGGCGAGGCGGCTGTGGCCGTGGCCGAAGAGGTTCTTCGGGTGCTGGCAGGGGAACTCCCGCATCACGCCGTCAACATCCCCTCGGTTCCTGCCGAGGCCTGGCCGCGCCTTCGCCCGTACGTGGACCTGGCCAGGCGGCTGGGCCGCGCGTTCACGGAGCTCTTCGGCCCCGAGGCGCTCGACCAGATCGAGATCGTCTATCAGGGCCAACTCGCCCACGCCGCCGGTGCTCATGCGCTGACGGCCTCGGCGCTCTTGGGCATCCTGACGCCGATCACGCCGGAAGGGGTGACGCTGGCAAACGCCTCCATACTCGCCAGGAGGCGGGGCATGGAGGTGCTGGAGACGCACAGCCAGAAGGCCGGCCAGGAGGCAGCCCGAGAGGAGGGCGGCCCCGCGCTTGCGATCCGCTCGCCTCGAACCGTCCGGGGGGTGATGCCGGCGGTCGCAGGCGACGTGGGGGCGAACATGCGGCCCCGCCTCCTGGAGATCAACGGGTACCGGATCAACGTGGAAGAGCCCGGCTACCTGCTGGTCTCGTCG
>JBFMCJ010000023.1 GCA_040754675.1 Bacillota bacterium | reverse complement strand
GCAGTAGCTGACGCCCCGGCCGGTGAACGCTTCTTCGCCCCGCAGGGCGTGCTTGCGCCCCATGGCCCCGGTGGCCACGATGACGGCCCTCGCCCGGTACGTGCCGGTGGAGGCGATGACCTCCTTGGGGTCCACCAGAACGTCCGCCGACAGCACCTGCGCCGTCACGATCTGCGCGCCGAACTGCTGCGCCTGGGCGCGGAGGCGTTCGAGCAGTTCGAGCCCGGAGATCACTCCCAAAACGCCCGGGTAGTTCTCGATGTGCTCCGTCATTCCGAGGGCGCTGGCCCGTGGGTTCTTGTCAAGCACCACCGTCCGCAGGCCCGCCCGGGCCGCGTAAAGCGCCGCGCTCAGGCCCGCGGGGCCGCCCCCGATGATGGCCACGTCATAAGCCGTCTCAGGCGAGTCCATCGCCTGGGCCGAAAACCCGTTGAGACCGACCTGGAGCTCCATGCGGACCGGAACCCTCCCTGTGGCAGACTGAAAACTTTACCCGATTAACCAGAGTACCCTAGGGGGTATGGTACGTCAACCTTCCACCGCCTCCGGAGGTGGACAGGCTGGCCGCCGCGGAGCCTGGGGTCTCGCCTCCGCGGGCGGCAGGTGCCGGGCGGCCTGGCGCGACGCAGGAAGGGACAAATGTCCTCGCGGGCAGGGACATCCGACCCTTGTGGCATGGGGTACCTCGCCTGGTAAAGTGCTTACGAACGGTTAGCACTATGTGAGGCGGGCAGCAAGCCGCGAAGGCGCCCCCAGGTCCAACCCCGCAGCCGTCCCCCGAAGCGCCCTCTGAGGCCGGCTGCCCGTCCCTTTTCCCCTGGCTCCTACTCCGCCGCCTGCGGCCCCTCAACCGTCTCGCCCGCTCCCAGGCGGGCAACGTCCCGCTTCAGGTACCGGCGCAGTAGCAGCACGGCAGCGACGCCGTATGCCATGTTGCCCATCTCCCACATGAGCCCGGCACCCAGCGCCAGATCGGCTTCGGGGTCCAGGCCCCACAGGCGGGGAGCCTCCGCGTAGGTAGGGTAGATGGGCCTTCCGGCCAGCGCGAGGGTGAAGCTGAGCGCCCAGTTGACCACCATCGATCCTGCCACGAGCGCCAGGCGAACAGGCGCCGGCGGCCCCATGCTGCCCGGCTCGCCCAGGATCGCCACCCAGAAGAGGTACGCCAGCAACAGGAACGATACGTGCTGCGCGAGGTGAACCGCCTCGCTTCGCAGCGCGGCCTCGTAAAGCGCCGGCAGGTGCCACAGGACGAGCCCCAGGTTGTACACCGCGAAGCCGGGCACTCCCCGGCTGACCCACCCGATCACGGCACCGGCCGCCCGATGAATGCGCCGCGCCCACACGATGGCCTCCGGGGGCGTCGCTACGGCCAAAAGCGGCGCTGCCACCGTCATGAGCAGCGAGTGCTGGATCATGTGCAGCGTGAACAGGAAGTGGTCCCCACCCCGGTCGAGCGGTGATTCCAGGGCGACGAAGATCGCCAGAAGGCCGGCCCAGAAGGCGGCGGCCCGTCTCTTCTCCACGGCGAACCGGGTGCTTGCCCGGCGGTAGGCCCACGCGAGCAGCGCCAGGCCCAGAGCCACGCTCGGGTCAAGCCGCCAGTCGGTCCACCGCAGGATCGCTTCCGCGTGAACCTCCCGGCCGTGCGCGAGCGCAATGCCTGCCAGGTGCATGTGACCTCCTGCCTGCGGGTGACAAAGTACTATAGCCCATCAGAGCCGCGGTCTGCCAGGAAGGCCTACCTCGCCGCCCTCGGCGCCGGCGAAGCCCGGCAGCGCATCGGCGAGCAGTACGGCGCGGCCACGACGGATGCGCCCGATAGCCGTCAGCCGCCGGCGTAGCCCTGCAGGAAGGGATTGGTGCGGCGCTCGGCCCCGATGGTCGTGGCCTGGCCGTGCCCGGGGTAGACCCGGCAGGCATCGGGCAGCGTCAGGAGTTGCCGGTGGATGGAGCGCAGGAGCAGTTCGGCGCTTCCGCCCGGCAGGTCGGTTCGCCCGGCGCTGCCTGCGAACAGGGTGTCCCCGGTAAACGCCACGGGGCGCGGTTCGGCCAGGATGAAACTGACGCTGCCCGGGCTGTGCCCCGGGGTGTGCCGAACCTCCAGCGTGACGCGGCCGAGCCGGATGCGCTGCCCGTGCGCCAGGGGGCCGTCCGGTGGAGGAGGTTCGGGGATGGCCGCGCCGGTGAAGAGCGTGGCCGCGTCAGGGGCGTAGGCGAGCAGCTCCCGGTCGGCCGGGTGCAGCAGGAACGGGGCACCGGTCTTTTCGCGGATGGCCCGCAGGGCGCCCACGTGGTCGAAGTGGGCGTGCGTCGCCAGGATCCACGCGACCTGGAAGCCCTCCAATTCTTTGAGGATGCGTTCGGGCTCGCTGCCGGGGTCGATGACGGCGGCCTGGCGGCTCGGCAGTTCCAGGATGAGGTGACAGTTGGCCTCCAGGGGCCCAACGGCCGCCGTGACGATTCGGATCGCCTCTGGATCCATCGCCGGTCCCATCGCGGCTCCCATCACCGTCCTCTCCGCGGCGGAAGGAAGTGGCTGCGCCGAGTCGAATTTGGGCCTTCAAGCCTGCTTCGTCGCCCTTCGAGCCGAGCCAGGCGAGGCAGACGAGACGAGAGAGGAGAGATGTCCCTTGCCTTCCGGCTTGATCCGCCCTTCTCCCAATGGTTCGACGGCTCGCCGGATCGTCCTGGACGAGAGCGCGATCCCGCGGCGGTGGTACAACGTGGCCGCGGACATGCCCCGGCTTCCCGAGCCGCCGCTGCACCCGGCCACCGGCAACCCCGTCACGCCGGACGACCTGGCGCCGATCTTCCCGCGAGGGCTTATCGAGCAGGAAGCGTCCACGCAGCGCTGGGTCGACATCCCCCAACCGGTCTTCGACGTCTACCGCCTCTGGCGCCCGACCCCGCTTTACCGGGCCGTGAGGCTCGAAGAGGCGCTCAAGACGCCGGCCCGCATCTACTACAAGTATGAGGGCACGAGCCCGGCCGGGAGCCACAAGCCCAACACCGCCGTGGCCCAGGCCTACTACAACATGAAGGAGGGCGTCCGGCGGCTGGCCACGGAGACCGGAGCGGGCCAGTGGGGGTCGGCGCTGGCGTTCGCCTGTTCGCAGTTCGGCCTCGAGTGCACGGTCTACATGGTCAAGGTGAGCTACCACCAGAAGCCGTACCGCCGTTCCCTCATGGAGGTGTGGGGCGCGACGGTGCACGCAAGCCCCACCTCGCTCACCGCCGCCGGCCGGCACGTGCTGGAGAAGGACCCGGACTCGCCGGGCAGCCTGGGGATTGCCATCAGCGAGGCCGTGGAGGACGCCGCCACGCACCCGGACACCAACTACTCGCTGGGAAGCGTGCTCAACCACGTCCTGCTGCACCAGACCGTCATCGGGCTCGAGGCGAAGAAGCAGCTCGAGGCCGTCGGCGAGTACCCCGACGTGGTCATCGGGTGCATCGGCGGCGGCAGCAACTTTGCCGGGATCAGCTTTCCGTTCCTGATGGACCGGCTGCAGGGGCGCCGCCCGGTGCGGGCCCTGGCGGTGGAGCCGACGGCGTGCCCGACGCTGACCCGCGGGCAACTGCGCTACGACTTCGGGGACACCGCGGGCCTCACGCCGCTCCTGCACATGTACACCCTGGGGCACAACTTCGTGCCGCCTGCCATCCATGCCGGGGGGCTCAGGTACCACGGGGATGCGCCGCTGGTGTGCCGGTTGTTCGAGGACGGGTTCGTGGAGGCGCGGGCCTACCCGCAGATCGCCGTCTTCGAGGCGGCGCTGCAGTTCGCCCGGAGTGAGGGGTTGCTGCCGGCTCCTGAGTCGGCCCACGCCGTCCGGGCCGCCATCGACGAGGCGGTGAAGGCCCGCGAGGAGGGCGTCGAACGGGTCATCCTGTTCAACCTCAGCGGGCACGGCGACTTCGACCTGGGCGCCTACGACGCTTACCTCGCCGGCAAGCTGGAGGACTACGAGTACCCGGCGCAGCTGGTGGAACGGGCTCTCGCCGAGCTTCCGCAGGTGCCGGGCCGGGCATGACCGGCGGGGCACTCGGGCCGGAGTGGGGCGGCCGTCCCGGGCGGGCGCCCCTTCAGGTGCGGTCGCGGCTGTGCTATAGTGAAGCACTGGAGCGACGTTATCACGCGAGGAGGCGCCGCTTTGGACGAGGCCCACCGGGCGGCCGGGGCCGCGGTGAGCGAGAAAGGCCAGCTTGACCCGGTTATCGCTTCCGTCGACCCGGAGATCGCCGAGGCGATCTTCAAGGAGTTGCGCCGGCAGGAAGAGCGCCTCGAACTCATCGCCTCCGAGAACTACGCAAGCCCCGCCGTGATGCGGGCTCAGGGGTCGGTCCTGACCAACAAGTACGCAGAAGGGCTGCCCGGGCGGCGCTACTACGGCGGTTGCAAGTTCGTGGACATCGCCGAACGCCTGGCCATCGAGCGGGCCAAGGCGCTTTTTGGCGCGGAGCATGTCAACGTCCAGCCCCACTCGGGTGCCCAGGCCAACGCCGCCGTTTACTTCGCGGCGCTTCAGCCAGGCGATACCGTGCTGGGCATGAACCTGGCCCACGGCGGGCACCTGACGCACGGAAGCCCGGTCAACATTTCGGGTGCATGGTTCCGCTTCGTACACTACGGGGTCAGGCCCGACACGGAGCGTATCGACTACGACCAGGTGAGGGAGCTTGCCCGCCAGCACCGCCCCAAGCTCATCGTGGCGGGGGCAAGCGCCTACCCGCGGGTGATCCACTTCGAAGCGCTGCGGCGGATCGCCGACGAGGTCGGGGCGGCCGTGATGGTGGACATGGCGCACATCGCCGGCCTGGTGGCGGCAGGGTTGCACCCGAGCCCCATCCCCTACAGCGAGTTCGTGACGACGACCACCCACAAGACCCTGCGGGGACCGAGGGGCGGGCTGGTCTTTTGCCGCGCCCAGCTTGCCAAGCCGCTGGACAGGGCGGTCTTCCCGGGCACACAGGGCGGGCCGCTGATGCACGTCATCGCGGCCAAAGCCGTCGCACTGAAGGAGGCGATGACGCCGGAGTTCAAGGAGTACCAGCGCCGGATCGTGGCCAACGCGTCGGCGCTGGCCGACGCGTTGATGGAACGGGGCTACCGGCTGGTCTCCGGCGGGACTGACAATCACCTGATGCTGGTGGACGTGCAGCGTTCCAGGAACCTGACCGGCAAGGAGGCGGAAGCGTTACTGGACGCCGCCGGCATCACGGTCAACAAGAACGCCATTCCGTTCGACCCCCACCCCCCGACGGTGGCAAGCGGCATCCGCATCGGGACGCCGGCGGTCACCACGAGGGGTATGGGCTCCCGCGAGATGGTGCAGATCGCCGCGCTCATCGACGAGGTGCTGAGCCACCCGCACGACGAGGAGCGGCATCGCCGGGTGCTGGGTGAGGTGGGCGATCTGTGCCGTCAGTTCCCGATTTACGCCGGCCGCCTGCTCTAGCGGGTGGCAGCGGCAGGCAGTGTGGAGCGCCGGGGGGGCGCCACGGCGGGGCGTTGGGCGCGGGTTTGGCGCGGGAGGATTTGTGAATACCTTCACAATATAGCAACGGTAAAAACCCGGTTTCTCAGGCGCAGGGCGGCGCCCCCGGCTCGACGCGCGCAACGCCGCTCGAAGCGCTTCGGACGCCGGAGAAGAGGTAGAGGGGTGCGTGGGGCCATATGCTGGAGATCCGCTGGCACGGACGCGGCGGGCAGGGAGCCAAGACCGCCGCGTTTTTGTTGGGGGAAGCGCTGGCCACGACGGGGAAGTACGTCCAGGCCTTCCCCGAATACGGGCCGGAGCGTACGGGGGCTCCCGTCGTCGCGTACGACCGCGTCTCGGACCAGCCCATTCGCCTGCACTCGCCGGTTACCCGGCCGCGCTACGTCGTCGTGCTCGATCTGACGCTGGCGGCAGCCGTCGACCTGGCGGCGGGCGTACCCGACGACGGGCTGATCCTGGTCAACACGGGCCGGGCGGCCGACGAAGTGCGCCGCCAGCTCAAGCTCAACGGCCGGCCCATCCGGGTGCTGACGGTGGACGCGGCCCGCATCTCCATGGCGACCCTGAAGCGCAACATCCCCAACACACCGATGCTGGGCGCGCTGGTGGCGGCCGCCGATCTGCTTCCCAGGAAGATGCTGCTCGACGTCATGCGCGACAACCTCGGCGAGAAGTTCCACGGGCGCGCCCAGCTTGTGGAAGCGAACCTGGCGGCCATCGAGCAGGCGTACGAGGAGGTAAAGGCGCGATGAATGCTCCCGGGAAGGCCGTTTCCAGCGAGAAACAGGCCAGCGTCACGCTGCCCTGGACGGAGATGGCGGAAGGCGGGCTCGTGCCTCGCGGCGGTACGGCGGCCTCGGTGAAGACGGGCGCCTGGCGAACGGGGAAGATGCCGGTCATCGACCTTTCGCGGTGCATCCACTGCCTGCGGTGCTGGATCTGGTGCCCCGACTCCGCCGTGATCCTGGACGGGGAAAAGGTCACCGGCTTCGATTACGACCACTGCAAGGGCTGCGGCATCTGCGAGCAGGTCTGCCCGCCGAAGGTGCACGCCATCCAGATGGTCCCGGAAGGGGTTGAGGGCTGAGATGGGTGGGGTCAACGGGCACGTCGTCACACAGCGCCGCCGGATGACCATGACGGGCGCGGAGGCGACCGCAGAGGCGATGCGGCAGATCCACCCGGACGTGGTGGCCGCCTACCCCATCACGCCCCAAACCGACATCGTCATGCGGTTTGCCCGCTACGTGTCCGACGGGGTCGTGCAGACGGAGTTCGTCCCGGTGGAAAGCGAGCACTCCGCGCTGAGCGCCGTGGTCGGGGCCTCGGCCGCGGGTGCGCGGGCCATGACGGCCACATCCGGGCCCGGCTTCGCCCTGATGCACGAAATCCTGTACGTGGCGTCGGGCTACCGGCTCCCCATCGTGATGCCCGTCGCCAACCGGGCGCTGTCGGGCCCCATCAACATCCACGGTGACCACAGCGACACGATGGGGTCTCGCGACGCCGGCTGGATTCAGATCTTCTCCGAGAACGCCCAGGAGGCGTACGACAACCTGATCCAGGCCGTGCGCATCGCCGAGGATCCGTCGGTGCGGTTGCCGGTCCAGGTGACGCAGGACGGCTTCATCATCACCCACGGCATGGAGATCGTCGAGGTCCTGACCGACGCCGAGGTGCAGCAGTTCGTGGGCACGTACGAGCCGGAACGGTACCTGCTCGACGTGGAGCGGCCCATGACTGTCGGGGCCCTGGCGCTCCAGAACAGCTACTTCGAGGTCAAGCGCCAGCTCGCCGAGGCCATGGTTAACGCCCGTCGCGTGATCGCCGACGTCGGTGAGGCGTTCGGGCGGCTCTCCGGGCGCTACTACGGCCTCACCGAGCCCTACCGCATGAACGACGCGGAACTTGCCGTCGTGGTGCTCGGCTCCACGGCCGGCACCGCCAAGGTCGTGGTCGATGAACTGCGCAACCGGGGGGTCAAGGCCGGGCTCGTGAAGATCCGGGTCTTCCGGCCGTTCCCGGCGCAGAACCTCCGGGATCTGCTGCGCGGCACCCGGGCCGTGGGCGTACTCGACCGGTCGGATAGCGTCTCCGGCGGGCTTGGCGGGCCGGTGTTCGCCGAGACCAAGGCGGCCCTGTACGGGTTGCCGGATCCGCCGGTGATGACGGGGTACGTCTACGGCCTCGGCGGCCGGGACACCACTCCTGAGATGATCGAATCCGTATACGAGGACCTGGCCGAGCTTGCGCGGCGCGCCCGGGACAACTACGCCGAGGTGGTCGCCGATGCGGCCCTGGCGGGTCACTACCTGGGCGTGCGGGAGCCGGGGCAGAACGGCTCGCCGCACCGCCACGGTGCTGCCAAACTCGGTGAGAGGTGATTTGGAGCGATGCCTACTCTCAAGGAACTGGCGCGGCGACCGAATCCCCTGACCGGCGGCCACAGCGCGTGCGCGGGGTGCGGATTCCCGCAGGCCGTCCGGCTGGTGCTGATGTCCATCGACGAGCCCGTGGTGGTGGCGGGCGCGACCGGGTGCATGGAGGTCACCACCACCACGTACCCCAACACGGCGTGGACCGTCCCGTTCATCCACAACGCCTTCGAAAACGCGGCGGCCACCATCTCGGGCGTGGAGGCCGCCTACCAGGCGCTGCGGCGCAAAGGGAAGATCGACAGGGAGATCCGCTTCGTGGCGTTCGGCGGCGACGGCGGCACGTACGACATCGGGCTGCAGTCGCTGTCGGGCGCGGTGGAACGCGGCCACCGGTTCCTGTACGTCTGCTACGACAACCAGGCCTACATGAACACCGGCATCCAGCGGTCCTCGGCCACGCCCTTCGGGGCTTCCACCACCACGTCGCCGGCGGGCGACGTGGTGCCCGGCAAGCAGCAGCGCCGCAAGGACCTCACGGCCATCATGGCGGCGCACGGTATTCCGTACGTGGCCCAGTCGACCATCGCCCACTGGCAGGACCTGACGCGCAAGGTGAAGCGCGCCACGGAGGTGGACGGCCCGTCCTTCATCAACGTGCTGGCCCCGTGCCGGCTCGGGTGGGGGACGGATCCGTCGCAGACCATCCGCCTGGCCGAACTGGCCGCCGAGACGTGCGCCTGGCCGCTGTTCGAGGTGGACCACGGCCAGTGGAAGGTCACGTACGTTCCCAAGAACAAGCTGGCGATCGAGGAGTACCTGAAGCCCCAGGAGCGCTTCCGCCACGTCTTCGAGGATGAGACCGGGCAGCTTCTCGCTGCCATCCAGAAAGACGTGGACGAACAGTGGCAGGCGCTGCTGGCCAGGGCCGGGCTGGGCAAGGATGGCAAAGCCTGAGGCCGGGCCCGCCGGCGCGTCGCACGTCACTCGTTCCGGGTCGGGCCGGCCTCCGGCTCGACCCGGAGCTTTATGGAAGGCGTTCCGGGGGACTTGCACGGCTGCAAGGGGAAGGATAAGATCCGCGCCGCGTTCCAGGGGCCGGCTTGGAGTGAACGAGAGCGACTGACGGTCAGTCGGTCCGACTGACCGTCAGTCATTCGCCGGGGAGGTTGGGGCGGGGTGGGCGTGCGGCGCAGGCTATGGCCCTCTGGCGGGAGCCAGTGGCTGAGGCGCTCTCTTGCCTATAGCACCGCCGAGGGCACCCTGGCCGCGGCCAGCGAGAACCTCGGCATCAACTACGTCGCTCTCTTCGCGGTGGCGATGGGGGCGTCGGCGCTCGAGGTCAGCCTCCTCACGGCGATCCCCAACCTGCTCGCCAACTCCTTTCAGCTTCCCTTCGGGCGCCTCGCCGAGCGCACGGGCAAGAACAAGCTTTTATGGATCATCGGCAACACCATCGTACGCTGGGTCTGGGTGCCGATGGCGGCGCTGCCGTGGCTGATTCACGACCGGACCTGGCTCATCTACTCGCTTTTGGCGCTCGTATCGTTCCGGGGGCTCGGGATGGCCATTGCGATCCCGGCGTGGACGTCGCTCATGGCCAACCTGACCCACCGGAGCTGGCGGGGCGCCTACTTTGCACTGCGCAACATCCTCGCCAACCTGGTGGCGCTGGCGGCGTCGGTGGTGGCGGGGTACCTCATCAAGGGGTTTGGCTACCCTGCCGGCTACGCTGTGGCGTTCGGCGCCGCATGGTTCATCGGGATTTTCTCGCTGCTGGTTATCCTGCCGGTCCACGACCCGGCCGCCCAAACCAGGGTGGCCCCCGGGGCCGGCTCTGCCGGCGGGACACCCGCCCGGGATGCCCCCGGGCAGCGGCGGATGCTGTTCGCTTCTGACTGGCTGGCCGGCGGCCCGGCCCGGTGGAAGAGCGAGGCGCCCGGCTTTTACGAGTACGCCGTGGCCGCGTTTTTATGGAATACCGCGGTGCACCTGCCCATTGCCCTGTTCCCGGTGCACTTCACCCAGCAGCTTTACGGCACGGAGGAGCTGTGGGGCATCGCCAACGGCGCGACGTTCCTCACCACCATCCTGGGGCAGCGGTACTGGGGCCGTCTGTGCGACCGGGTCGGGCAACGGCCCGTCATGATATGGTCGGGCGTGTGGGCGGCGATGCTGCCCGTCTGGTGGGCCATCATCCCGTCGTCTGAGTGGGTCGTGGCCATCAACGTGGTGGGCGGGCTGGCGTGGGCGGGCTACAACCTCGCCGCGTTCAACCTGATCCTGGAGGTGACGCCGGACAGCCGGCGGCCGTCCTACGTGGCGGTGTTCAACCTGGGCGTCGGGGTCGCAGCGTCGGCAGGGCCGATTCTCGGGGGGTGGCTCGCCGAGTACGTGGGGACGGCGCCGGTGATGGCGCTGTCGGGCGTGTTTCGGCTGGCGTCGCTGGCACTGTTCGCCAGGTGGAGCGGCATGCGGGTGGCGTGGAAGCGGGCGCGGCTTTTCTCGGCGCGTGACCGGTGGTTGTCCGGCGGGGCGGCGCGCCGGTAGAATGGCATCGAAGACGCGCCCGAGCCTTCGGCGCCGCCTTTTTTCTTCGTGTACGGGGTGGGAATCATGCTCGATCTCAAGCGGATCCGGACGCACCCTGACCTGGTTCGGGAGGCCATGCGGCGCCGGGGTGAAGACGTGCCGCTGGACGAGCTCCTGGCTACCGACGCGCGCTGGCGGGAACTGCTGACGGAGCTTGAGGGACTGAGGGCGCAGCGCAACCGGGAGTCGCAGCTCGTGGGGCAGCTCAAGCGGGCGGGAAGGGCGAAGGAAGCCGAGGAGAAAGCGGCCGAGGTGCGGGAACTGGGCGGGCGGATGCAGGCACTGGAGGAGGAGACCCGCCGGCTGGAGCAGCGCCTGAGCGAGCTTTTGCTGACGATTCCTAACATTCCGCACGAGTCCGTCCCGTTCGGGAGAAGCGATGCGGACAACGTCGAGGTGCGGCGATGGGGTGAGCCGCGCCGCTTTGCGTTCGAGCCGAGGCCGCACTGGGAGATCGGCGAGCGGCTGGGGATCCTGGATCTCGGGCGGGCCGCGAAGGTGGCGGGTGCCCGGTTCACCGTGCTGCGGGGGCTCGGGGCGAAGCTGGAGCGGGCGCTCGTCAGCTTCATGCTGGACGTGCACACCCAGGAGCACGGGTATGAGGAGATCTTCCCGCCGTTTCTGGTCAACCGGGACAGCATGACCGGCACGGCGCAGCTTCCCAAGTTTGCCGAGGACATGTTCAAGGTCGAGGGGCTGGATTACTACCTGATCCCGACCGCTGAGGTGCCCGTGACCAACCTGCACCGGGACGAGGTGCTGGAGGCCAGCGAACTGCCGAGGAAGTACGCCGCGTACTCGGCGTGCTTCCGCAAGGAGGCCGGGGCGGCCGGGCGGGACACCCGGGGGCTCATCCGGCAGCACCAGTTCAACAAGGTGGAGCTGGTCAAGTTCGTCCTGCCCGAGACCTCGTACGACGAACTCGAGTCGCTGGTCGAGGACGCCACGGACATCCTGCGGCGCCTCGAGTTGCCTTACCGGGTCACGCAGATGTGCACGGCAGACGTGGGCTTTGCGGCGGCCAAGAAGTACGACCCCGAGGTCTGGATGCCGAGCTACGGGCGCTACGTCGAGATCTCGTCCTGCAGCAACTTCGAGGACTTCCAGGCCAGGCGGGCGAACATCCGGTTCCGCCGGGCGCCGGGCGCGAAGCCCGAGTACGTGCACACGCTGAACGGTTCGGGGCTCGCCGTGGGGCGCACGCTGGCCGCCGTCCTGGAGAACTACCAGAACGAGGACGGCAGCGTCACCATTCCCGAGGCCCTGCGGCCGTACATGGGCGGCCTGAGCCGGATTCCGGCTGACTCACAGTCATAAGCCCGAGCCGTCCACAGGACCACCCCCATCCCTTTTCAGCACAGGCACTTCGACCCTTTCCTGTCGGTTGAATGCCGAACAGACGTTTGCTATTCTCGTTTGAAGAGGTGGCACAAAGAACTCAGCACGATGTCCGCGGAGGTGGCTCTCGACTGAGTAAAGACTTACGGGGTGAGCCTTCCGCCGGGCTCTGAGCTCAGATCTGACAATTGGGGACGTCAACTCGGAGGTAAAAAGGGTGGGGTAATCGCCCTTCGGCGTTGGGAGGAGAAGCGGCGCGCGCCAGATTCCCCCGAACGAAGCCGGCTCGAGCGTGTTCGGTGTGCGGTTGAGCAATACCACTGGCAGCAGGGGATGTCCACTGAGGAGGTAGCTCGCCTTCTTGGGTACAGCGGCGGCGCCGCCCTCCGCAACTTCTGCCTCGCTCACGGAATCCGGTTCCGTACGTATCGTGAGGCGTTGGCAGTTGCAAGAAAGCAGGGCAAGTTCAACGGCCGCCCCCACACGGCCGAAGTGCGCCAGAAGCTGAGCCGCTTGATGCACGAACGTTATGCACGAGGATGGGTGGCGACGGGCGGACGGTGCAAGAAGATCTGCTACGAATCACCGTATGCGGGCCGGGTCAGGTTGGACGGGACCTGGGAGCTGCTCGTAGCAAAGCTCCTCGATCAGGCCGGCATCCGGTGGCAGCGAAACCGAAGGGGTTATCCGTACCGGGGGCGGGATGGGAAGCAGCATCGATACTTCCCCGACTTCTACCTGCCTGACCTGGGCCTCTTCATCGAGGTGAAAGGGTATCTTGACCCCGACTCGGCTCATAAGATCCGTTGTTTTCGTGAGCGGCACCCAGGGAAGCTCGTCGTCTTGACCGGGAAGCAGACCTTCTACCGACTCGCCAAAGGGTGGGTCGATGTACCGCGTTTTATCGAGGGGTTGGCCCGATCCGCGGACGAAAGTTCGGTTGACAGTGCAACGAGCACGATGCTAGACTACACCCGTCGCTCGGGGAGCGGTTCCGCGTCAGGATCTGCCAGGGAACGCGAGGCCTGTTACATCGGCTGGCTCACCCGAGCCAGACGCTAATAGTAATGCGGAGCGGTAGCCTAGGTGGCCTAAGGCGTCGGTTTGCTAAACCGATAGGCGTTACTAATAGCGCCTCGAGGGTTCAAATCCCTCCCGCTCCGCCACTTTTTTGGATGCTTGTGGTTCCGGAGGAGACGTATAGCCAGTCAGCCCAGAACCGCCTAGGCTTCAGCGTCCCACAGCGAGCCGTTCCGCCAGGATCGACGGCAGACCCGCCGCCAGGATGGCCTGCTGGGTGGCCGCCACCGGGTAGGGGATGCGCCGGGCGATGAGGCGCCTGGCATGCGGATCGAACAGCACGTACCCCGCTTCCGGGCGGCCGTCCCGGGGCTGCCCCACGCTTCCCGCATTGACGATGCAGGGGGCCGAAAGCTCGAGCTCGGCGCTCTCATACAGCGGCCGGTAGCCCTGCCGGGTGTAGACGCCCATCAGGTGGGTGTGCCCCACGAAGCACACGTCGAAGCCCGGATCCTCGTCTCTCAGGATCTGCGCCGCCCCTTCCGGGTTCACGTACTCCGTCACCGGGTGCCGGGGCGTGCCGTGCGCCAGCAGGATTCGCAGAGCGCCCCCCGGGAACCGGTAAGTATGCGGCCGTGCCTGGAGCCACAGCCGCAAGTCCGTCGATAGCCGGGCCGCCGTCCACTCGACGGCTTCCCGGGCCCACGGGTTGAACCACTCGAGCGCCAGCAGCCCCACACAGGCGGCGTCGTGGTTACCGAGCAGGGAAACGGACGCATGGTCGCGCGCCCACTCGATGCACGTATCCGGATGTGGCCCGTAACCGACCGTATCACCGAGGTTGTACACCTGCGAGGGCGAAAACCGGGCCATGTCCTGAAGGACAGCATCGAGCGCCGGGCGGTTGGCGTGAATGTCGGAGACGAAGGCGATGAGCGCCTCCACCTCGGCAACACCCCCAAGGCGCCCGTGCGGCGCCCCCCGGACGTGAATCGCAGACGTGCGACGAAAGGTGGCGGAGGGGGAGGGATTCGAACCCCCGGAGGGACCCAAGGCCCTCAACGGTTTTCAAGACCGCCTCTTTCGTCCGCTCAGACACCCCTCCGCAAACCGCAGGCGGCCCGGCGGCAGCTAGATTATACCATGCGCCGCAGGGCGCCCGGATCGCCGCTGGCGAGCCCGCAAGCGTTCAGCGAACCTGCTGCTCCGCGGCCAGCCCGGCCACGAGCCGGCGCACCTCGCGTTCGATCCGGTCACGCACGGCCCTGAACGCGCCCATGACCTCCTCCGGCGCTCCTGTCACAGCAGCCGGGTCCGGCAGCGGCCAGTGGAGCGCCCGGGTTCGGGGGGGCAGGACCGGGCAGCGATCCCGTGCATCCCCGCAAAGCGTCACGACCACGTCGGCCCACGCGAGGTCCGATTCCGTCAGCGGCTTGGACCGCTGGCTCGAAATGTCGATGCCTATCTCGGCCATCGCTCGCAGCGCAGCAGGGTTGAGGCCTTTCGGTTCGAGCCCCGCGGACCGGGCCTCCACCGCCCCGCCGCCGAACGCCCTGGCGAACCCCTCGGCCATCTGGCTGCGGGCTGAGTTTCCCGTGCAGACGAACAGCACGCGCACCGGCTGCCGGCTCGACTGCGCCCGGCCCGACCCTGTTGCACCTTGCAACGCCCTGTTGCCTCCCCCCACTGCTCCGGCGCCGCTTGAGCCGCTTCTACCACGGACAGGCTACAGACGCGTTGTGGTTTGGTAAAGGGTGTGATTCTGCCGCCGCCCTACCACGGGACTTCTTTTCGCCCGCCCAGCACCCGCGCGCCGGCGCTGGCGCGTTGACACGCCCCAGCCCATCGGATAGCCTGACCGGGGAGCAGGGGAGGGACCCGGGCATGGGAGAAGAGGCGCTGGCAGCCATTACCGGAGAGTGGAGCCTGGCCGGCGGCCGGGTGCGCCTGCGCTGCCTCACGGAGGCTGACCTCCCGGCCCGCCTCACCATGACCAACGACCCCGACGTGCAGGTGGCCACGCTGGGCATGACCGTCGGCGAGCGCACACCCTACGACATCCGGAGCTGGTTCCAGACCCTCTCGGAGGACCCGACGAGCCGCCAGATTGCCATCGAGGACGAATCAGGTCGCTACGTCGGCGACTTCGACCTGCACAGCATCGACCTGCGCCACGGCGAAGCGTGGATCGAACCGATGCTGGGGGACCGCTCGCTGCTCGACCGGGGCGCCGAGGCCGTCGCCCCCTACCTGGCGGACGCTCTCCGGACGCTCTTGCGCTACGTGTTCGGCGAAATCGGGCTGAACCGCGTCATGGTCGAGTGCCTGAGCACCAACCCGGTTCTGCTGCAGGTGCTGCAGGGGCTGGGATTCAGTGAGAACGGCCGGATCGACCACATGAACGGCGTCATCTCCCACATCATGGAGCTTCCGGCCGAACGCTTCAGTCCCGTACCTTGAGCAGCCAGAAGATGGTGGCCTGGTCCCATCCTACGTCCCACGGCACGGCGTTGCGGTCGGCCGTGTGGGAGTTGACGACCGTATACCCGCGAAAGTCCCGCCCGACCACCGCCCCGAAGTGCACGACCCGGCCCTTCTCCTGGTAGGCGATGAGGTCGCCGGGTTCCAGCTCGTTAATGGCTCCCTTCGGGAACCGGTCATTGGGCATGACGACGTCCGCGTACTTCCCGCGCACCAGCACCCGGGCTCGCCCCGTTCCAAGCAGATGGTCAAGCAGCCCGCCCGTCTGCACCCACGCCCGGCTGCCGCCCGAACCCTTGCGGTAGTACCAGGCGGAATCCATGGGCAGCCCGCCTGCGTGCAGTACCTGCGAGGCGAAGTTGGTGCAGTCGCCGCCGATATCGGTGTAGTCCCGGTACTGTGGGTTGTAGCGGCCGCCGTTGCCACACCCCCACGCGCCGCCACAGTACGTTCGGGCGTAGGTGGCGGCCGCCTGGCGGTTGTACCGCCATGAGCGGGAGGCCGCCCCCGCGGTGAACGACACCAGTTCGCTCAATTTCCGGGGAATACTGCCCAGCAGATCGAGCAACCAGAGGACCGGCCCGAACGGGCCCGAGCCGCCGTCCACCCGGGTGCCGGGGAGTGCCTCCGCGACGCCCGGTTCGTCCACCCCGGGCGGCGAGCAGCGCGCTGCTCCCGACGCGGCCAGCCGGGCGAACGGTTCGAGGATGCCGCCCGAGGCGGTCACATCGGCAGGCGTCACCTCGGGCACCAGTTCGTCCTCGTCCAGCGGGTCGGTGTACCAGTCGCGCCGGATGACCCACCGCCCGTCCTTACGTACGAGCTGGATGGCGTGGCGGGTTCCGATGCCGAACAGGTGCTTCTCCAGCGTGGGGTCATCGCGGTAGATGTACCCGAGCCGCGCCGACTGGATGAGGCTCGCCCAGATCTCGTCCTTGGACACCTGAAGCCGGGTGACGCGCACCTCGGACCGGGCGCTGACCAGGTTGATGCGCCGCTTCTCCGTCCAGGCCCGAAGATACCGGAGCCGCCGCTGTTCGTGCTCGTAGGCCCACTTGCCGAGCCGGGAGCTGAGGTCGTAGTGCGAGGCCAGCGGCCCGTCGTCAAACTCCAGCAGCGACTTCGCCCGCTCGTCGAGGAGCCTCTGCAGCACCTGCTGGGCCTCTGCCCTGGGGTCCGGCGTGGCCCTCGCAGGGCGCTGCAGATGCCAGGCCAGGCGAATGGCCACCGCGGCCCCCACCGCAACGGCCAGGACGAGCAAGAGCCGGCGTAGCGGAACGGCGACGAACATCGCCCTCTACCCGACCTCCCGAAGCCTCCATGTGTGGCATAAGTGACGGTATGCGACGGGACGAGGCCGTCATGCGAGTAACCACACCGTTCATAGCCTGCCCAGAAGCGGGGCTTGAGGGGGCATACGCCTTGTCTGAGGTCGGGCTGGCGATTGTTGGGGCCCTCTGCTGGGGCCTGGCTCCGGTGGCCGGCAAGGTCGGGCTTGTGGGAATCGACCCGATAGTGGGCCTGGCGCTGCGAACCCTGATGGCGTCGGCGCTGGTGGTCGGCTTCGTCGTCGGGAGCGGCTCGTGGAGCTACCTGGAACGCATCCCGGCAGGGGCGTGGCTTCCCATCGGCATCGAGGCGGTCCTGGCCACGCTGGCCGGCGACCTTGCGTACTACGCCGCCCTGAAGCAGGGGCACGCCTCGACGGTGGCGGTGGTGATGGCGGCGTCGCCGCTCGCGACCGTGGCCGCCGCTACGCTGTGGCTGAGGGAACCGGTGTCATGGGAGAAGCTGGCAGGTACGCTGCTGATCGTGGCGGGGGTGGCCCTGGTCGGGCGGGGGGTTGGGGGTTAACAAGCCGCCACCGGAGCCGATCCCGCCGAACCGGGGTTAGCCTCAGACGATGCCGCGGAGCAGGTAGCCCACCATGTAAGCGACGAATGCCGCAAGCCCGCCGACGGCCAGCATCTCCGTGCCTGCCCGGTACCAGGGCTTGTGGATGACGAGCGAACGTGCGGCCCCGACGGCGAACATGGAGGCGCTGGTCAGCATGACGGCTGCCAGGAACGAGTGGGCCCTGAGCGGTTCGAAAAGGCCGGCAAGGATGTAGGCTGAAAGCGGGATGGCCCCGGCGAGGATGAAGGAGATGAGGGTGGTCAACCCGGCCTTCAGGGGGTCCTTGGTCTCCGGAATGATGTTCAGTTCCTCCCGCATCATCGTCTCGGCCCAGCGCTCCTTGTCGGCGGTGATGACACGCACGGCGCGCTCCAGGTCTTCGCCCTGGAACCCCTTGGCCCGGTAAATCTCCCGTACCTCCTCGACTTCGCCCTCCGGGAAGTGCTCGATCTCCCAGAGTTCCCGCTCGCGCTCCTTGCGGTGGTAATCCTGCTGGGAGCGTTCGCCCAGGTAGGCGCCGGCGGCCATCGAGAACCCGTCGCCCAGCAGGTTGGCGAGACCCAGCACCAGCACGATGACGGGCGAGAGCGCGGCCCCGGTCACGCCGGCCACCACGGCAAAGGTCGTGACGATGCCGTCCGAGGCGCCGTAGACGGCCTCGCTGAGGTACTTGCCCCGCTCTTGCTGGTGGCGCTCTTCGGCGGCCCGAACATCCCGCCGGATGGCCTCCGGGGTGTGGGCCTGGCGCGAGAGTTCGAGGTCGCGCTCTTCGTAGCCCCTGCGGGCGATGTCGACACGTTTCATGGCACTGCGACAGACCCCCTCCGGTCCCGGGTATCCTGTTGATTTGCCGGCTCGACCCAGGCCCGGAGCCCTGGCCCTACCGAGAAGCTGCCCCAAACGCCTGCAGCGCCAGTAAGGGCCGCAGCAGGCGGTACGGTACGTCGCCCGGCGCCTGACGGCTCCGGGAGGCCAGGGCCGCGAGCCTTCCCGCCGCCTCTCCCGTGGCCATCGCGATCGGCGATACCCGCAGCGCCGCAAGCCCCCGGCTGGTGGACGAGGTGCACCGTCCCACGACCATGAGGTTTTCGTTGCGCCGGGCGATCAGCGCTTCCCGGGGGATCTGATAGAAGCGCGCCTTGAGCGGGGCCGTTTGCAGGGTGGCATCCGTGGACGAGTGAACGTCCACCGGGTACGCACCGAGCGCGACCGGCTCCGAGAAGCTCCGCCCCTCGATCAGGTCCTCAGCCGTGATGACATACCGGCCAATGACCCGCCGGCTCTCCCGGACCCCGATGTGGGACCCCGACTGTTCGAGACGCGCCCCAGCAAACCCGGGGAGGCGTTCCCTCATGAACCGGAAGAACGCCCACATCTGCCTGCGCCCCTCGAGTTCGGCCTCGCTGACGTCCAGCACGTCCAGCGCCGAACGCCCCAGGCAGCGGGTCACGTTGACGTACGCTTCGCCGGGAACGCCGGTGCCGAACAACAGTATCCGGTCCCGCACT
>JBFMCJ010000022.1 GCA_040754675.1 Bacillota bacterium | reverse complement strand
GGCGAGCCACCCGCCCGGCCTCCGACGTCCCCAGGGCGCGGGGGTGAAGGGCCGTCCTTCCGTTCCACGCTGCCGTCTCCTGGCCGTCCCGGGCGCCGGCCACCGCCGCCGCGGCGACGGCGGCCGGCACCGCCACGCGCTCATCCGGCGCCGCCTCGAGTGCGGTGGCCACCGGGCGCGCCACCCGGAGGAGCTCCTGCAGATCGACGCGGTCGTGCAGCGCCACCTGTTCGAGGAGATCCGACCGCCCCACCAGCTCCTGGGTTCGGCGGGCGCCCAGGGAGGCGGTCAACTCGCCCAGCGCCGCGCCCATCTGTTGCAGCAGCGAGGCAACCTCGGCGGCCGCCCGCTCCACGTCCCTGGGCACGAACCGCTTGAGCCCCCGCGACAGGGCCTCCGCCTCGCTTTCGATTTGCGTGGCGATGCCGACGTGGCAGGTGTCCAGCTGGCAGCCCCGGCATGCCGTGCAGCCGATGGCCAGCATGGCCAGCGTGCCGAAGCCGACGCGGTTTGCGCCGAGCAGGATGCACTTCATCACGTCCAGGGCGCTGCGCATCCCGCCGTCCGCCCAGATTTCCACACCCTCCCGCAGCCCCGCGGCGACCAGCGCCCGGTGAGCCTCCACGATGCCGAGTTCGGCGGGGAGCCCCACGTGCCGGATGGCGTGGAGCCTCGCAGCGCCGGTTCCGCCGTCGAAGCCGCTGAGGTTGACGATGTCGGCGCCGGCCTTCACGATGCCCACGGCGATGGTGCCGATCCCGGGCACCACGGGGACCTTGACCGCAATGCGGGAGCCGGGGCTGACGGTGCGCAGTTCGTAGATGAGCTGGGCCAGGTCCTCGATGGAGTAGATGTCGTGGTTGTTGGACGGGGAGATCAGGTCGATGCCCGGCGTGGCGTTGCGAGCCTGGGCGACCTTCGCCGAGACCTTTCGGCCCGGTAGGTGCCCGCCTTCGCCCGGCTTGGCACCCTGGCCGATCTTGATTTCGATGACCCACGCGCCGTTCAGCATCTCGGCGTGGATCCCGAACCGCCCGGACGCCACCTGGATGCCGCGGTGGCGGGGATACTTGCCCACGAGTTCCCGGATCTCGCCGCCCTCGCCGTTGAGGCAGACGATCCCGGCGGTTACCGCCGCCTCCAGGTAGGCGCGGTAGGCCCGCTCGCCCTGCGAGCCGAACGACATGGAACTGATGACGAACGGCATGGCGTGCTCGCCGATGGAGATGTCCACGCCCTCAGGCGGTACGGCAGCCGGCAGCGGCCCCGGCGGACGCAGCGCCAGCACGTGGCGAAGAGCCACCGGGTTTTCCCGCTCGATCTCCTGCATGCGGGCGGCGGCCTCGGCGTAGGGAAGCTCACCCCTTGCGGCGGCGCCCAGCGCCTTCCAGATGCGGGGCCAGTAGCGGAACGGCCGCACCAGATGCGCCGGTTCCGCTCCCGATGCGATGGCCCGGCGGCGCACAAGTTGGGCCTCCAGTTCGCGCAAACCCACGCCGGCCCGGTCCGAGGCGGCGTAAGCCTCGACTTCAAACAGGCGTGCCAGTTCGGGCTTCAGGCCGATGCAGGAGAAGAGGCGCCCGTAGCCCCGCACCTCGTGGATGCCGAGCGTGGAGATGACCTTCTCGATCCCCTTCGACAGCGCGTCGAGCAGGCGCCGGACGCCCTCGGCAGGCGGCTGCCCCGCCCGAGCGGCGGCTCTGGCGGCCAGCTCGACCATCAGCCAGGGGTTCACCGCATCCGCGCCCAGCCCGAGGGCCAGCACCACGTCGTGCAGGTTTCGCAGGCTGCCGCTGCGCACGGCCACGCCGCACCACCGCCGAAGGCCCGCCGCCCGTCGCAGCGCGCCGTCCACGGCGGCCACCACCAGGTGCGGGTCGATCCAGGTGCCCTCCTCGTCCTCGAAGATGGCGCCGTCATCGAGCGCGATGAGCCGAACCCCCGACGAAGCCGCCTCGGCCGCCATGCGGCAGATGCGGTCGATGGCCGACGGAAGCGATTCGCCCGGGCGCTGCCGCACAGGGATGGTCACGGAGGGCAGCACGGCCACCAGGTCCTCCCAGGCGAGGGTCTCGAAGCCGGCCGCGGCGCTGCGAGCGTCGGGCAGCGTGAGCGCGGAACCTTCCGGCGAGCCCCCCGGCACGAGCGGCACCCGCAGTTCGACAGCCCGGCCCGGCCGGTCATCGGCCGCCTCGACCGTGCCCGGCGCCGGCCGGCGCCCGAGCACGACCCGCGTCGAAAAGTGCTCGATCTCGCGTTCCCGATCGATGGCGGGGTTGGTGACGACCGCCACGCTCTCCTTGAAGTGGTCGGCCAGGTTGTGCAGCTCAGGGGAGAGCGCGGCGAGCGGGGCGTCGTAACCCAGCGAACCGATGGGCTCGGCCCCCTTTTCCGCCATCTCCTCGAGCATCTTGACGTCATCGGCCTGCCACGCCCAGGCCGCCATGAGGCGCATGAGCGCCTCGTCCCCGATCGCTGCCGGTGGTTTGCCGCCGCCCGCCTCGGGCAGTTGGACGGCCCGGGCGGCGCTGATGAAGCGGGCGTAGCCCGAAAGGGGCCCGAGCCTGCGCCGCCAGCGTTCCACGATCTGTTCCTGCAGGTAGGGGTAGGGCAGCACCTTGACGCCGCTCTCGTCGAGCACCACCCCCACCTTCTCGCCCGGCCCCAGGGGCCTGGGGTCGTCCACCAGTTCCTCGGTGAGGGCGATGCCCGGCTCGGAGGAGAAGATGACGTGGTCTTTCGCCGGAAGCTGCCACATCGGCCGCAGGCCCAGGGCGTCGCAGGCTATCACCGCCTCGCTGCGGTGCCGGGCAAGGATGGCGGCCGGCCCCTGCGCGAACGGGCCCCACGCCTGGCGGAAGTACATGTAGTACTCCTGGAACTGGGGCGGGTAGCGCTTCACCTCGTTGAGAATGGGCGGAAAGAGGATCTCCAGCGCCTCCGGGAGCGAAAAGCCGAACCGGTGAATCAGGGCGTCGGCCGTGCGGTTCAGGTTCTGCGAGTCGCTGCCCCCGGCCACGGTCGGGATGCCGAGTTGCTCCGCCTCCGCGACGAGCCGCCAGATCGTGTTGATCTCGCCGTTGTGGGCCAGCAGGCTGAACGGCTGCGCCCGGTCGAACGTCGGCGTGGTGTTGGTGGAGTAGCGGTTGTGGCCGACGGCGGCCCGGGTCTCGAAGGCCGGGTCCTGAAGGTCGGCGTAGGCAGCCTCCAGCGCGTCCGCATCGCCGAGGACCTTGTACACCACCGAGTGCGCGCTCATCGAGACGACGCGCACGTCCGGCACGAAACGCTCCAGCCCGACCGTCGCTTCGAACAGGCGCCGCCCGGCCGCTTCCCGGACTCGCCGCCTCGCCGAAGGCAGGGTGCCATCCCCGTCGAACGGCGGCGCCTTCGCCCACCAGCCTTCGGCGTCCAGCTTCACCCACAGCCCCAGCTGCCAGAAGCGGGGCGAAAGAGCCCGGCCTCGCCGGCCCAGGGTCGAGGGGACGAGGCCATCCGTGACGGCCACCAGGATCTCGATCCCCTGCCGGGCCAGGAAGGCGCGCAGCCGGTCGAAGACCGCCTGCTCCGCAACGGCCCCCTGCGACCCCGTGTCCGGGCCGACGAAGAGGTGCGCCACGGCAAACCACGGCTGGCGGGCAAGGGCCGGATCAAGGCCCGCCTGCTCCAGCCTGCGAGCCCACACCGCCCGGGGGATGTCCGTCAGGACGCCGCAGCCGTCCCCCTCGCCGTTCACGAACCCGGAGCGGTGCGAAAGCCCCCTGAGGGCGGACAACGCACGCTCAAGCGCCTGCCTGCCCGGCGAAGGGGAGCGGGCAAAGACCGCGACCAGCCCGCAGTTGCCGTGGTCGTAGCGCCGCGCGTACTCCTCAGGGCTACGGGCGCTAAGCTGGAGAGGCCACATGAGCGCCGCCGCCACCTCCCGCTGGAGTCTGAGGCGAAAAGTGGTTTGGCGCCCATTGTAGCAACGGCCGCGGTGCGGTACAACGGGCTTTGCGAATGTATACTGAATGTTTATGCGTGCAGCCTCAGGTGGGCCCGTCCGGATGCAGGCCAGAACGGTTCAACGGACGGGAGGCCCGACGACGATGGTGATCTCCCCGACCGGCGGCTTGTCCCTGGAAGCCAATGAGCGCGCCAGTTCATCGAGCGAGCCCCGGAGCACCTCTTCGTGCACCTTGGTGAGCTCCCGGGCGATGGCGGCTGGCCTGGCGCCTCCGAGCACCTCCGCCATGGCCTGAAGGCTCTCCCTCACGCGGTGGGGCGCCTCGAAGAAGACCAGCGTGGCAGGAAGCTCGCGAAGCCGAGCGAGCCGTTCCCGCCGCCGGGCGGGCGAGCGGGGCAAAAACCCCTCGAACCAGCACGGCTCGGTGGGAAGGCCCGCTACCGCCAGCGCTGCCACCGGGGCCGATGGCCCGGGTACGACCCGCACGTCGATACCCTCCCGAGCGGCAGCCTGCACCAGCTCGGTGCCGGGGTCGGAGATGCCCGGCATCCCCGCATCGGTAACGAGCGCCACCCGGGCCCCCTGCCGCAGGCGCTCCAGCAGCCACGGGGTCTTCTGCCTGGCGTTGTGTTCGTGGTAACTCACGAGAGGCTTCTTGATGGCGAAGTGGTTCAGAAGCTTGAGGGTGCGGCGCGTATCCTCGGCCGCCACCAGGTCGACCTGACGCAAAGTCTCGAGAAGCCGCGGCGAGGCGTCCTGCAGATTGCCGATGGGGGTGCCGCAAACCCAGAGCGTCCCGCTCAAGCGGGGGGCTGCCTCCGATGGCGAAAATGACGGCGCCTGCGACGCCGCCCGCCCCTGCTCCCGGCCGGGGCCGCCCCGTTGACGCTGACGACAGCCACGGCCGCGGGGCTCGGGTCCGCCCGCGCCGCCTCGCTTACGTCAGGCGGCGGGTCCGGCCCCTCCCCGGGCGCTGCCTCCTCGTCGCCGTTGGCAGCGGCTGCACCCGCCGGCGGCCGGTCGAGTTCGAAGGAGAGGCAGCACATGAGCCGGCCGCAGAGACCCGACAGCTTCTCAGGGTTCAGCGCAAGCCCCTGCTCTTTCGCCATGCGCAGCGTGACCGGCCGGAGCTCCATCATGAAGCTGGAACAGCACGTGGGAAGCCCGCAGGGTCCGATGCCGCCCACCATGCGCGCCACGTCCCGTGAACCCATCTGGCGCAGGTCGATGCGGGTGCGAAAGTGGGAGGCCAGGTCCTTGACCAGCTCGCGGAAGTCGACCCGCCCCTCGGCCGAGAAGTAGAAGGTCAACCGGCCCCCGTCAAACGTGTACTCGGCGTCGATGAGGCGCATGGGCAACTTGTGGCGCTGGATCTTCTCCAGGCCCACCGAGAACGCGTCGGCCTCCTTGCGCTTCCACTCTTCCCGAGAGGCCAGGTCGGCCGCCGTGGCGAGGCGCACGACCGGCCGCAGGGGGCGCGGCACCTGTTCGGAAGGGATTTCCCGGGGCGCGATGACCACCTGGCCGGCTTCGAGGCCGTGCTGGGTATCCACTACCACCCACTGGCCCCTATCCAGGTGCAGCTCGCCCGGATCAAAATAGTAAACTTTCCCGGTTTTCTGAAAACGAATCCCGGTTACCCGGACCGTGCCGCCAGCGTCACCGGTCCCTTCTCCGCCTTGAGCGCGCTGCGCAGCGTCATCCACGCCCAGTTGAGCGTCAGCCTGCGGCTCGTGTACTCCGAGACCATTCGCCGTGCGCCAAGCAGCGCCTCCAGCGCCGATACCGCCTTCTCCGGCGCCACCTTCTGCCCGATCGGGGCCAGGTGATCCCTCAGGTCGCTGTTTATCATCAAGTCCGGCCGCTTGGTCCAGCTCCACGCTGCCACATCCCGCCACAACCATATCATCGCTGAAAGCGTCTCGTCCACCTGGGCCAGATCCGCCTGATCCGCCGCTTTCGCCAGCCGGTCCACCTCCCGGGCCGGGGCATCGAGCGCCTCTTGCATCCACCCGAGCGCCGCCTTGCGGCGAGCCGTCACACCCTCCATGCCGGCCAGGGCACGCCCCGGGCACCCGCCGGCCAGCGCCGCCCGGGCTCGGGCCTCTTCGGGTGGAAGGCCCAGCCGGGCCTCAAGCTCCCGCACCAGGTCCGAAACGGGCACCGGCGCCAGGTAAAAGCGCAGGCAGCGGGACTGAATGGTTTCGGGCACGAGCGCAAGCTCACCGGCCAGCAGCACCAGCACGGCCTGCCCCGCAGGTTCTTCCAGCGTCTTCAACAGCGCGTTGGCGGCCTGCAGGGTCATCCGCTCGGCCCGGTCGATGATGGCCACCTTCCAGCCGCTCGCCCCGGCGGAAAGGCTCAGGTGGGCCCGGAGATCCCGGATCTGCTCGATGGTCACGTTGCCGGCCTCGCTGTGAGGCTCAATCCACGTGATGTCCGGGTGCTGCCCCCGGGCCGCCGCCCGGCACCCGCCGCACCGCCCGCACGCCTCCTGTTCGTCCGTGCGGTGCGGGCAGGTGAGGGCGGCCGCAAACGCAAGCGCCAGGGTGCCCTTGCCCACCCCCGGCGGGCCATAGAAAAGGTACGCCCCGCCGGCACGGCCGGACGCCAGAGCCCGCCGCAGCCAGGCGACGGCCCGTGCGTGGCCCACCACGTCCGAGAAGCGCACCGGCCGCCCCTCGCTCTTGCGGGCCGCCTGCCCTTTAGCGGACAAGGTCGAGGAGAAGCCCCCTCATCTCGTCCAGCCTCGCGGCGATAGCCAGCGTGTCCCGCTGGGTCGCCAGCACCTCCTGCGCGAGCCTGTCCAGCGCTTCGTCCACCTTCTTCACCGTCACGTGCAGCCGCCGCCCGCCCCGCGGGTCGAGCCGCAGCTGCCGGTCCACGGCGTAGGTGCCGGCCAGGGCAAGGTGGCAGAAGCGCCGCACCGCCTGCCGGTAGTCGAAGAGCGCGGCCTCCCCCGGCTGCTTGCGCAGCGCGGCCCCGGCACGCTCCACCTCTTTGAGGGCGCGCTGCAGCTCCTCACGGTGCCGCCGCCGGTCCGCATCGGCCAGTTCCGTGCTGAAGACCGGGACGGGAGCCTCCGGTTTGGCCTCGGCCCGGCCGATCCCCCTGCGCGCCAGCCCCACGCTGGCCGGGCGGCGCCTGCGGGGTAGCCCCTCAATGCGGGCGCTTTCCATGCTCGTTACACCCGCTCGAACCGGTCCACCGCCAGCACGAACACCGTGGCCGCCCCCACCTCGACCACGCCGCCCCGGGCCAGAAGCCCGCCGAGCCCCCGCGCCTGGGCCGACCCCGCCGGGATGGATTGCCGGCGGTGGTGGCAGACCTCCCGGATGCAGTCGAGGGCCGCCTGAACCCTGCTATCGTCCACGCCCACCAGCAGGGTCGTGTTGCCTTCCCGCAGGAAACCTCCCGTGCTCGCCAGCTTCGTGGCGCCGAACCCGCGCTCGATCAGGCGGTTCATCAGCGTCCCGGCATCCTGATCCTGCACGACGGCCACCAGCAGCTTCACCGTCGACCCCACCCCAACTCCTCGAGGCACCCGGCCAGGCGTTCGACGACTGCGGCCCGTACCTCGGAGTGCACCGCCTCCCGGCTCTTGCCGGCGACCTCCAGCCGCACGTAGCGATCCGGGTTGGCCCGGGCGAGCGCCTCGTATCCCCGCCGTACCCGCTCAAAGAAGGCGCTGCCCCGGGACTCGATCCGGTCGCGGTCCCTCACCGGCTCGCCCTCTCCCAGCCGCTCCCCGACCGGCAAATCGAGCCAGAAGGTCAGGTCGGGCACCAGCCCCCCGGTCGCCAAAGCGTTCAGGCGATCCACCAGCGCTCCGTCCATGCCGAGGCCCCACACCTGATACGCCACCGACGAGTCGGCGAAGCGGTCACAGACCACCACGGCCCCTTTCTCCAGAGCCGGCCGGATCACCTCGCCCACGTGCTGGGCCCGGTCGGCCATCAAGAGCAGCAGTTCCGCCTCCGGCACCGGGCCCGCACCGCTGCGCCGCCGTGCGAGCGCCAGAGCGCGCAGGGCGCGGCCGATGGGCGTTCCCCCGGGCTCGCGGGTGTAGCGCACCTTCAGGCCGCGATCCCGCAGCCACCTGGTGAGCAGCCGCGCCTGCGTGGTCTTGCCGGTCCCGTCCAGACCCTCGAAGGTGATCAGCGCGCCCCGAGGGTTCATTCGATTTCCTCGGGAAGCACCAGCACCCGCCGGTTGGGCTCTTCGCCGACGCTGGTGGAACGCAGCCGGTACCGCTCGATGAGCTGATGCTGGAGCTTGCGGATATAGGCCGAACGCGGGCTCAGTTCGACCGGCCTGGACAGAGCCCGTGCCTGCTCCACCGCCTGCTGCGCCTCCATGAGCGCCCGGGCATCCTCGTCGCCCAGGAAGGCGCGTTCCACGAACTGCTCGATCTGCGTCAGCGTGTTGGACCGGATCACGTGAATGGGCACGCCCCGCCGTTCGGCCTCCTTGAGGCGCTTCGGCATCCGGCGGTACTGTCCCTTGATGGTCAGTACCATATCGGCGGAATCCAGATCCTGGGTGACCTGGATGGGAACGGGGCTTGCCGCCAGCGCCCGCTGCAGCCGGCTCGTGCTCACGGCGTAGGGGAACAGCCGCACCGGCCGGGTGCCGCCCCACACCCGCGACGGGCCCGGCGCTGACCCCCCGTCCCTGACGGCCGCCTGCGCCCCCGGCCCTCGGGCCACGACGAACGCACGCCCGCCGTTCGCCGCACCCGCGCCGTGCCGCGCCACCTCCCGCAGATCCTCGGCCTCCGGGGGCCGCGTCTCGAATCGGCGCTCCCCTTCGGCCGGGCCCGCCGGGCCGTTCTCGCGAGGCGGCTTCTGGACCTCGATGCTCCCTTCCGGGCTGCGGATGCGGATCTCCGGGGCAGGCTCGATGCCCCGCAGCATCAGGTCCACCACGGAGGCCACGTCGCTGTGGATGGCGAGGCGGTCCCGATCCTGGATCTCCACCACCACGTCGAAGGTGGGAGGCGCCTTGCGCTCCAGCACCGTCTTCTGGGTGCCGCGCTTTTTCGCCTCCTCGTCGCCGAGCGTCACCGCCTGGATGCCGCCCACCAGGTCCGAGAGGGTGGGGTTGAGCACCAGGTTATCCAGGGTGTTGCCGTGGGCGGTGGCGACGAGCTGCACGCCGCGTTCGGCGATGGTGCGGGCTGCCTGGGCCTCCTGCTCGGTGCCGATCTCGTCGATGACCACCACTTCGGGCATGTGGTTCTCGACGGCCTCGATCATCACCCGGGCCTGCAGGTCCACCCGGGGCACCTGCATCCGGCGGGCGTGGCCGATGGCCGGGTGCGGGATGTCCCCGTCGCCGGCGATCTCGTTGGAGGTATCGACGACGATGACCCGCTTGTTGAAGTCGTCGGCCAGCACCCTGGCCACCTCCCGCAGCATGGTGGTCTTGCCCACGCCGGGGCGCCCCAGGAGCAGGATGTTGCGGCCCTGGACCACCACGTCGCGGATGATGTCGATAGTGCCGAAGACCGCCCGCCCGATCCGGCACGTCAGGCCGATCACGTCCCCGTTGCGGTTGCGGATGGCCGAGATGCGGTGCAGCGTCCGCTCGATGCCGGCGCGGTTGTCCTGGCCGAACCGCCCGACCCGCTTCACGACGTACTCGATGTCCTCACGGGTGACGAAGTCGTCGCTCAAGTAGACGAACCCGTTCGCAAAGCGTGCCTCGGGCTGCCGGCCCAGGTCCAGGACGATCTCGATGAGGTCGTGGAGGTTCTCCATGCCCTCGAGTTCGGCCCGGATGTGCGGCGGCAGCACCTCCAGGAGCTGGGCCAGGTTATCCATCACCTCACGGCGTGCAGCGGGCTTCGTCAACAAAGCCGTGTATCACCACCGTTCGCAAGAACGTAAGCATGCATGAGTGGTGCCGCGCTCACACCCGCTCACCAGGGGCTACCAGGGCCGTCCTGCGAGCAGAGCAACGCCCAGCGTACCGGCCGCTTTCCTGTCATCTCTCATCCACGACCCAAACGTTGCGGCCATGGTCCGGGCATCCCCTGATCGAGGCGCCCAGCGCAAGGACCGTGCGGGCATACTCGGCCGCTTCACTGGTGATCATTTCCCCGGGGATGAGAAGCGGCGTCCCCGGCGGGTAAGGCGTCACGGTGGCGGCACTGACGGCGCCCGCCGCCTGCTCCCACGGAACCTTCCGGGCCCGCCCCAGCGCGGCCTGGCGCGGCCGCATCACCCTGGGGCCGGGGGCCGGCATGGCACCGGCCTGCACCCCTGCCCCGAGGCCGGCGGCCCCATCGCGGCCCACCACTCCGACAGCGGCGTCCCGGGCAAGCTCCGCCAGCGCCAGGGCGAGGGCCTGGACGCTTTGAGCGTCGTCGGCACCCGTGAAGATGAAGACGAGGTGCCACATGCCGGCCATCTCCGGCCACACGTTCCAGCGCTCTTCCAGAAGGCGCTTCGCCTGCCATCCCGCCAGACCCAGGCTCCGGGTGCTCACCACGAGGCGCGTCTCGTCCATCACAAACGGCGCCGGCAGGTCCGACGGCAGCAGGCACCGGTAAGGGCCGGACTCTTCGAGGGCGCGGCGGGCGGCCCTGGCCAGATCCACCGCCCGCCCCACCCGCTCGGCTCCGTGCGCCTCCATCTCCACGCGGGCCGCATCCAGCGAACACAAAAGCGCCGGCTGTGGGCTCGTGCTCTGCACCATGGCGACGAAACGGGCGACCCGCTCCGCATCCGGCTCCGAGGCCGTCCCCATCCAGTGGAGCATGGCGGCCTGGGTGAGTACGGGCAGGGTCTTGTGGGCGCCGTGAACCACCAGGTGAGCGCCGCTTCGCAGCGCGGTGGGCGGAGCGGGCGCCGGGTAAAACGCCAGGTGGGTGCCGTGCGCCTCGTCCACCAGGAGCGGGGCAGGCCCGGCGGCCCGGGCCAGGGCGAACAGGTCCGGGCAGATCCCTTCGTAGGTGGGACTGGTGACCAGCGCCGCGTCGAACGGCCCCGCCGGCACGTCCGCCGCTGCCGGAGGGAGCGGAAGTTCCCAGCCGCCCAGCCACCGGGAAGGGAGAAAGACGGGCTCGGCGTCCGCAAAGACCAGGGCGTCCAGCACGGATCGGTGGACCGACCGGGGCAAAAGCAGCCGCCCGCCGGGCCGGACGCTCGCCAGCACCATGGCCAGCACCCCGGCGGTTGCGCCGTTCCACAAAAACCAGCAACGCCTGCTGCCCCATACCCGGGCTGCCAGGTCGGCGCCAGCCTGCGCCGCCTCGCTCAGGTCGTGGCCGTACTGCGGGGCCCAGACGGTGTCACCGCCGTCCCACGCCCAGGCCATGCCGTCCGAAATCGCCGGGGCCGGTGGCACCCAACGGCCCCGCTTGTGGCCGGGAGTGTGAAAAACGGCGGGCGATCTCCCCGCCGCCCCCGCCACGGCGTCCAAAAGCGGGCTCTGGCTCACCCGGGCCCTGTCCAGAATCAACCTCCGCGCATCGCCTCCGCGTCCAATTTAGCAAGTCGGCAGGCGCCGGTAAAGCCGGCTCGGGCGGGGAAAGTCCCCGGCGTGGGCAGAACCGCCTTGACAGGCCATTTGCCGCTGGATTACCATCCATCCCGTGCCAGACCGGCCGGCCGGTTGCGTGGAGCAACGCATGTCCTCATCGCACGAAGAGAAGCGGGACCCGGAAGCCACCCGAAGGCGCCTTCTGGAGGCGGCCGTCCGGGTGTTCGCGCAAAAAGGCTATTACGGCGCCACCGTGGACGATATCGTGGCCGAGTGCGGCAGCTCCAAAGGCTCCTTCTACTTCCACTTCGAGAGCAAAGAGGCGCTGTTCCTGACGCTCGTCGAGAGTTTCGCCGCGATGCTGGCGGACGAGGTGGACCGGGCCGTGCGTTCGTCGCCGGGCGGGGGCGCCGCCCGCATTGAAGAGGCCGTGCGGGCAGGTCTGGGGCTGTTCGAGCGCTACCCCCAGCTCGCCCGCGTCTTCCTCATCGAGTCCGCCGCCGTCAACCCCCGCTTCGAGGCCAAGCGCCGTCAACTCTTCGACCGCTTCGTGCGGGTGATCGAGGTTTACCTCAACGAGGCCAAGCGCAACCACCGCCTGGCCGTGGCGGACACCCGGCTGGCGGCGGCCGGCATCCTGGGTGCCATCAACGAGGTCGTGCTGCAGTGGCTCAGCGGACCGAGGGACCGACCGCTCCAGCAGCTGGCCCCCGAGGTCAGCGGATTCGTGCTGCGGGCCATTGGATGGGACTCCGGGCGCTAACGCGGCCGGGTCAACTGCTGCGCCGCCACCCCACCGCGCCGGCCGTCCTGTTCATCTACGCGGCCGCTTTTCTCGCGTACGGCGGGGTGCCGCCGGCCAGCCGGCTCGCCTGGATCACCGTGGCCGCGGCCACCGCGCGGACGGCGGCCTGGGCCATCAACCGCATCGTGGACGTTGACGCCGGCCGCCTCCACCGGATCCGGACGGCTGCGCTCGGCGCGCCTCCGGCGCAGGTGAGCCAGGGCCCGGCTTTTCTCCTGGCAGTGGCGGCGGCGCTGGCCCTCATCATCGCCGCAGGCCAGCTCAACCGACTCAGCCTGTGGCTTTCGCCGCTGCCCGTGATGGCCTTTGTCATCCATCCGTATGCAGCGCGGCGGCCCGGGGCCGGCCCCGCCCTTTGCGGCCTGGCCCACGCCATGGGCCCTGCGGGCGGATGGGTCGCCGTGCGAGGCGCTGTCGAGGGGCCCGCGTACCTTCTCGGCGGAGCCGTGGGGCTGTGGATCGCCGGGCTCGATCTCCTCCACCGGGTGGCCGGCCAGGACGCCGAGCAAACCGCCCTGAGCTCGGCCATGCGCGCCCACGCCGGCGCGGCTGTGCTCTGGGTCGCGGCGGGCTGGGCCACGGGCCGCGCGTGGTGGTACTTCGCCGGCCTGGCCGCCGCTTTCGTGCTCGTGGCCCGGCGATACGCCCGGGCCGCCTCCAACCCCGCAGGCCCGCGGCCCCTGCCGGTGTTGGACAGCGCCGCCCCGGTCAGCCTGATCCTGCTGGCAGCGACGCTGGCCGACTTACTGGTGTATCCGTGAGGGCCTCTGGCGCCTGCTGCCGCAGCCGTGCGGCGAGCCGCAGCAGGTAGACGTAGCGGCGTTCGGCGGCGTGCATGGCGTAGATGGCGTGGTCGACCAGGTCGGGCTCCGTCACGCTGTTGAACTCGTTTTGCGCCGCAAGCCACTCCAGGCGAGCCCTGTCGATGAGGGCGGCGAGTTCCGGAGGGGCCGCGGGGGCAAGCTTCCCGTGCTCCGGAGCCATCGTCTTCCCGGGCACCTCAAGTAGACCCCCTCAGGCGTCTCGTGCAGACGCCCGGCAGCGTCGCTTTCGGTGCCTAGCTTATGCAAGCGGGCCGGGCTACATCTCCCGCCGGCCTTCGAGGGCCCTGGCGAGCGTCACCTCGTCCAGGTACTCCAGGTCACCGCCCACCGGCATCCCGTGGGCCATCCGGGTCACCCGCACACCCAGCGGCTTCACCAGCCGGGCGAGGTACATCGCCGTTGCCTCGCCCTCCACGTTCGGGTCGGTGGCGAGCACCAGTTCCCTCACCTCGCCGGCCTTCAGGCGTGCAAGGAGTTGCTCGACTTTCAGCGCCTCGGGGCCGATCCCTTCCATCGGTGAAATGGCGCCGTGCAGCACGTGGTACAGCCCTTTGAAGGCGTGGGTCCGCTCCATCGCCATCACGTCCTTCGGCTCTTCCACCACGCATACGACCGAGCGGTCACGCCCCGACCCCTCCTGGCACAGGCGGCACGGGTCCACGTCCGTGTAGTTGAAGCAGACCGAGCAAAGCCGCGTCTTCTCCCGCGCCTCGACGATGGCGTCAGCGAGCCGCTTCGCCTGGTCGGCGTGGAGGCGGACGACGTGATACGCCAGCCGCTGCGCGGTCTTGGGGCCGATGCCCGGGAGGCGCATCAGTTCCTCGACCAGGCGGGCGATGGGGCGTGCGAGTTCCACCGACCCGGGGCTCCCTACCGCTCAAACGCCCGGCAGCTGCATGCCGGGAAGCCCGGGCAGGCCGAGTTCGCTGTAAAGGCGTGCCATCTCCTTCTCCACCATTTCCCGTGACAACCTCAGCGCCTCGTTCACGGCGGCCACCACCATGTCCTGGAGCATCTCCAGATCGGACGGGTCAGCGGCCGCCGGGTCGATCCGCACCGAACGCAGCCGGCCGCTGCCATCGGCCACAGCAGCAACCACGCCGCCGCCCGCCGTCGCTTCCACGGTGCGCTCCGCCAGTTCCTGCTGCAGCTTTTCGAGGTCTTCCTGGAACTTCTGGAGGTTCTTCATCGCCTTGGAGAGATTGAAGGGCCCGGGCAGGTTGACCGGCACCTCTGCACGCTCCTTTCGGGCTAACCGGCACTATCACGGGAACCCTCCGCCGCACCGGCTTCGGGCGTGTCGTCCGGCTGCGCGCCGGTGAGGTCGCTCTCGTCGAACTCCTTGATAATACGCGCGTCGAGCATCTGGAGCACCGCATCCAGGACCGTTTTGTCGAACTCGTCTTCAGGCTCCTGGGGCCCGAGCCTTGCCCCGTTCGATGAAGGGGCAGGAGCGCTCGCCGAACGGCTCCGAGTCTTGCGCGGCGCCGCGGCAGGGGGAGGCGCCGCCTCAACGGCCGGACCCGCCATGACAGCAGGGCCGGCAGAAGGCGCCGGCTCTACGGCGGCGGCCATCTCGCTGGATGCGGTCTGGTGCTCACCCAGCGCAGGCTGGTCCTCCGGGAGCTGCTCGGCGCCCTGGGCGGCCGCATCGCCGTCGATCACCTCAGCCCTCACGGTGATGGGACGGCCAAACAGGCGGCTCAGCACCCTTTCGGCCTGGTTCCGGACCCTGGCGTTTTCCTGAAGCGAACTGGCGAGAAAGGCCTTGGGCCGCGGGAATCCGACCACGACCTCCAGGCCGTCGAGCCGCACAGGCCGCGCCTCGCGCAAAAACGCCCCCGCCTTGGCGGCGTCGAGGTGCTGCAGGCTGCGCAGGGCCGACAGGACGTCGCCCCAGTGCCGCACCACCTCCTCCAGCGTCAGCGGAAGGGCCTTTCGTGCTCCTCCCCTGGCGGGTGTCGCCGTCCGACGGGTGCGCTCTGCGGCGGGCGCGGCCGGGTGCTGCGCCGGTGCGCCGGCGGCAGGGGCCGGCACCGCAGCCGCTGGCGGCGAAAGCTCCGGCCCGGGGTCGGCAGGAGGCCCCGGCTCTGCGGACGCAGGCTGGGACCCAGGCGGTTCCGGGGGTGCGCCGGTAGCCCGGGAGGAAGCGGCCGAGCTCGCAACGGTCTTTGGGGCCACCGGGGCGGTCTTCTCGAGCTCGATCTCAGAAGCCAGCCGCATCAGTGCAAGCTCGAGCAACAGGCGAGGGTCGGGCGCCCAGCGCATCTGGGGTTCGGCGGTCACGAGCGCCTCCATGGCGGCAACGAGGCGCGTCATCGGCGCCCGGCGGGCGAGTTCCTCGACCCCGCCGGCGGAAGGCCCCCCGGCGGGCGAGCGCCCGCCCAGCATCTTGTACGTCGCCGCATCCCGCAACAAGCCCAGCAGGTCCTTGGCCACCAGGCGGCTGTCCACGCCCTCCTCCGCGGTGAGGCGCTGCAGCAGCTCCAGGCCCTCCCCCACCTTGCCCTCCACGAAACACAGGGCCAGCTCGGACAGCGCCTCGGGCCGCACCAGCCCCAGCACTTCCGCCACCGTGCGGGCGTCGAGCGCCTTCGGCTCGTAGGCCATGCACTGTTCGAGCATGGAGAGCGCGTCCCGCACGCCGCCGTCGGCGTGGCGGGCGATGAGTTCGAGGGCGGTCCCGTCGGCATTGAGCCCTTCGGAGCGCGCCACGGCCGCCAGGTGGGCCGTCAGTTCCTCGAAGGAGAGGCGGCGGAAGTCGAAGCGCTGGCAGCGGGAGAGGATGGTGGCCGGAAGGCGCTGCGGCTCCGTGGTGGCAAAGATGAACACCACGTGCGCCGGCGGCTCCTCCAGCATCTTGAGCAGCGCGTTGAACGCCTCGTTGGTCAACATGTGCACTTCGTCGATGATGTAGACCTTGTAGCGGGACTGGGCCGGCGCGTAGCGGATGCGGTCGCGCAGTTCCCGGACCTCGTCGATGCCGCGGTTGGAGGCGCCGTCGATCTCCATCACGTCGAGGGCCGAGCCCTCGGTGATCTGCGCGCAGGAGGGGCAGCGGTTGCAGGGGGTGGGCGTGGGCCCCTGCTGGCAGTTGAGGCCCTTGGCCAGGAGCCGCGCCAGGGTCGTCTTCCCCGTGCCGCGGGGGCCCGCAAAGAGGTAGGCGTGGGCCGTCCGGCCCTGGGCGAGCGCGTTGGTCAGGGTGCGCACCACGTGGGCCTGGCCGATGACGTCGTCAAAGCGTTGCGGGCGCCACTTGCGGTACAGGGTCAGGTGTGCCAACGGCATTCACCCTGGTCGAGAGTTCGACGGGCCGGCCGGGCAGCCCTGGGAGACGGCCGGCCGCCACCACGCAGCCTTCCGTGGCGCAGCCCAACGAAGAGGCCCGCGGCCTTTCGGCGCGGGCCAACCCGGAAAAGATGGCCGTGCACCCGCCGTTGACGGGACCTCTCCGGGCGATGCCCCGGTCGCCGGCTCGGGCCAGGCTCCCCCGCGGCACCCAGGGGTGCTCACTTACCGTTGCTTCCTCCCGGACCTGGCGGGGTTCGTGAGTCCCTGCTGCGCAGGACCCGGCCGTCAGCGCCACGTGCCGGGGCCGGACCCCACAGAAGCCCGCCGCGGGCGGGAGTTCGACCCCGCTATAGCGGATTGCGGGTGCAGGGCACCGCTACCTCCCCGTCTAGCACGGCCAAAGCAAGACTCTGCGCCGCGGCGGCGTCCCCCATTATATCATCATCCGCCCTTCTTGCAGGAGACGACCACTGACCTGACCGCAATGGGCCACGACCTGCATTTGGCAGGCGAGTCACCCCCCGTTGGAGAACGTTCGCGCCCGTGCGGGTATCACCGGGTTGCTTTGCCCTGGAAATCATCATGTGCTGGAGGACGCTGCATGATCCACGACGACGCTGCGACGCTGCCCGAACCCGTCCGCCGGGTTGCCGCCGCCCTCCGTCAACGGGGGATGGTGGCCTGCGTCCGTCTCTTCCCCGACCAGAGCACCCGCACGGCCGAGGATGCCGCACGGGCCGTGGGCTGCCAGGTCGGGCAGATCGTCAAGAGTCTGGTCTTCATGGCGGGCGACGAGCCGATCCTGGTGCTGGCGTCCGGCGCTCATCGGGTGGACGTGACGAAGCTCGAAGCCCTGGCAGGCGCACCCGTGCGCCGAGCGTCCGCCGAGGAAGCCCGGTCGGCCACCGGCTTTGCCATCGGGGGCATCCCGCCCGTCGGCCATGCGCGGCCCTTGCGGGCGTTCATGGATGAAGCGCTGCTCCGGTATGAACGGGTCTGGGCCGCTGCGGGCTCACCGGCTTCCGTCTTTTCGATCCGGCCGGCCGAGCTGCGGCGCATGACGGATGCCGCCGTCGCCCCCCTCGCCGAGGCGGCAGGCGGCGGCTCCCGACCGGCCCGGCAGCAGCCCCGATGACCTCGGTGCTCGAAGCCCGCTGGATCGGGGCCGGCGCGGTTCAGGAGGCCTGGCCCTGCAGGCGATCCTCTCGGGCACCGGGCGCTGCCCTTGCCAGGTACACGGTTTGAGTGGGATAGGCAAACTCAATGCCCTCGAGGGCGAACCGCCGGTAGATCTCGAGGTTGATGGCCTGTTGAATATCCATGTAGGTGTTGTAGTCCGGCACGGTCACGTAGTAGACCACCTCGAAGATAAGGGCGAAATCGCCGTAGCGCTGAAAGTGAGCCCGATCGAACCGCGTCTTTTCCTGTGCCTCGACGATCTCCCGGATCAGGGAGGGGATGGCAGCCAGTTTCTCGTAGGGCGTCTGGTAGGTGACGCCCACGGAGAAGGCGACGCGGCGCTCCTGCATGCGCTTGTAATTGCGGATGCGGCTGTTGAGGAGGTCGTTATTGGAGAAAACCAGCTGCTCGCCCGAAAGGCTGCGAATGCGGGTCGTCTTCAGGCCGATGCGTTCGACGGTGCCCAGGTACTCGCCGACGATGATGAAGTCCCCGACGACGAAAGGCTTGTCAAGAATGATCGACAGTGCGGCGAACAGGTCGCCCAGCACGTTCTGAACCGCCAGAGCCACCGCGATGCCCGCAACGCCCAGCCCGGCGACGAACGCGGTGATGTCGATGCCGACGTTGTGAAGTACTGACAGGAGCACCAGGGTCCACAGGACGATGCGTGAGGCGATGGAAAGCAGGGAGAAGGCCGAAGCGCTCTCGGGGTCCACCTTGACCCGCTGCTGGAACATCCAGGCAATCCAGTGATTGATGAGGCCGTTACCCCACAGGGCCGCCTGGACGAACAGGGCAACGACGGCAGCGCCACGAAGGGCGCCGGCCACGTGTGCGGGCAGTTCGAGAGCGAGCGAGCCCGCGTAGACTGCCACAATCAGGAACACAACGCGGTTGGTGCGCTTGCCGAGCAGTTCCGCCGCCAGCTCAGAGCGACCGCCATCGAGCCTGCCGGCCAGCCGGGTCAGGTAGCGCTCAGCCAGGGCCTTGAGAAGCCTCAGCGCGCCGTAGACGGCCAGGGCGACGCCAAGGCCCACCACCCACCGCCACAGGGAGTTGCTGTCGAAAATCGATGCGAGTACCTCCATGCGGCCGCCCCTCAACATTCTCTCGCCGCTCGCCCACCAGGGCCGAGCATCTAGCGCCGGGCAAACACCCGGAAGACCCCGAACAGCGCGGTCAGCACCAGCACGATGGCCGGGCCCGACGGGACCGAAAGGTAGTAGGAGACGTACAGCCCC
>JBFMCJ010000021.1:13520-19154 GCA_040754675.1 Bacillota bacterium | reverse complement strand
GTACGTGGCGCAGCCGGCGTTGTGCCGGTTGGGGGAGAGCGTGGATCATCGGGTCCTGGTGGACGTGAAGGGTTTTGAAGACCTCGACGATAGCCTGGCCACGAACGACGACCAGCCGGGGTTGCCGGCGGAGGTCTTGAGGCGGTCAAAGAAGGGACAGGGGACGCGGCGGCGGGCAGGGTACGGGCAGACCTCCGGCAGGCGGTGGGCACCGCCGGCGAGCCGTCAGGTCGTGCGGTTCAAGGTGGAACTGCGGCACTACGGCGTCTACCGGGTCATCGACGTGCCCGGGGACGGTACGCTCCACGACCTGCACGGGGCCATTCAGCAGGCGTTTGGCTGGGATGACGACCACCTGTACGCCTTTTTCATGGACCGCAAGGGCTGGCGGAGCAAGGACCGTTATGAGTCCCCATACTCTGATAGAAGCCCCAGTGCATCCGCGGCGGTCATCGAGGAGCTTAAGCTGAGGACGGGCAAGAAGATCGAGTACCTGTTCGATTTCGGCGACGAGTGGTGGCACGACGTGGAGGTGGTTGGGCGGTTTCCGAGGGTGGCGGGGGTTCGTTATCCCAGGGTGGTGGAGGCGGTGGGCGACCCGCCGCCCCAGTACGGCGACCTCGCCGTGGAATAGGCCCGCTGAGAGGCGGCCTGCCTTGGGTGTGCTATACTGGGCCTGCGAGCAAATCCCTGCGGCCGAGGAGTTACGGGCCGTGAGGGCTAAACGTGTGTGGAGGACCGGATGGCGGCGACGACCATGGATCGGCAGCGGTTCATCGAGTGGCTGCGCAGCGAGTTTCCTCGGCTGTTGCAGGAAGATCCGCGCTTTTCGGCCGAGGTGGTGGGTATTTTATCCCAGACCCTCGGCTCCCGAACGGAGTTCAACCGGCTCCTGGAAGAGATCAGGAGCCTGAGGGAAGACGCCGACCGGCGCTTCGAGGCGATGGATCGGCGCTTCGAGGCGGTGGATCGGCGCTTCGAGGCGATGGACCGCCGCTTTCAGGAGCTGCGGGAGGACACCGACCGGCGTTTTGAGGAGGCCAACCGGCGCTTTGAGGCCATTGAGCGCACCCTCGCGGAGCACGGCGAGGTGTTGAAGGAGCACACGCAGACGCTCAGGGAACACACGGAGATCTTGAAGGAACATAGCAGGATCCTGCTCGAGCATAGCGCTATCTTGCAGCAGCACACCACGTTGTTGCTGGATCACGGAAGGCGGCTCCGGTCGTTGCAGATCGGGATAGGGAGCCTGGGGCGCCGTTTGGGCCGGGGCATGGAAGAGGCCGTCCGCACCACCATCGAGGAGTTTTCCGGCGTGGGCCCCTTGCAGGCCGAGCGGCTGGTGCTGACCGATGCGGCCGGAGAAGTGTTCGGGGTGCCGGGGCAGGCCATCGAGTTTGACAGTTTCGTTCACGACGGACATCGGTTCCTGGTGGAAGTCAAAAGCCACGCTGAACCCGAGGACGTGCTGAAGTTTTTCCGGAAGCTCCAGTTTGCCGAGCGGCAGATTCGGGAGCCGTTTGAACGGATCATGGTTGCTCCCTTTGCCGACGAGCGCGCTGTGGAACTGGGCCGGGAACTGGGGATTCGGATGCTCACTCTGACCGAGGAGGAGCCAGGGGAATAGTGAAGACGTCCATCAGGTCGGGCTGCATCACGGTCGTGAAGTCCAGCACCACGTCCACCGGTGCGTACAGCACGGCCCCCAGGGCGTGAACTCTTATGGGGTCACGGGGGAGAGCTGGCGGATCAGCTCAGGGTGACCCGTGTCACCGACGGACGTATCGACGGTTTGCCGGACGAGCCTGGAAGGCCGTACCCCACCCGGTCACCAGGGCAGGGGACAGGCCTGCCAGGTCGTATCTCTGGCCTCGACGGGCGGTTGCGCCCGCATTCCAGCAGCCACCGGAGGGCGGGGCTGAGAGGGTACGGCCAGGATGGAGCTTGCCCCGTTCATCTTTCGGCTCTCCCGTGAACTGCTCGAGGTGGACGCGCTCGAATGCGACGCCACGCTTCAGCGGCTTTTCGCCCCCCACCGGGAGGTCATCCTGCAGGACGAGGCGGGCCGGGAGGTGCGCTGCCTCGTGGAAGCCGGCGGCGGCGCGGTCAGCGGCCGGGGGCTCGGCGCCTTCTTCCGGCGGTTTCGCGAGGAACTGCTCGGAATCGCCCCGCTGGGCGAGCCCGCTCGCTTTTGCATCGTTCACCTCCCGTTTCTCGCCGCCACATCCCAGGAGGCCCGGGCTCCGGCGCCTGGCCGCGCCCCCGGGGTGAAACGACGCGAAGCGGCTGGGGCCGCTGAGGCCCTCCGAGCGGCCGACCTGCAGGACCCCCTGGCGGCCGAGCTCCTGGAACGATGGCGCCGCGGCGCTTTCGACCGGGAGGCGGCGGACGAAGTCCACCAGGCGTCGCTCCGGCTTTCCATGACGCCCGGCTTCGACGAGCTCGTCTCCCTCGACATGGTCGCCTTCACACCTTTCGCGCACCAACTCCGAACCGTCCGGCAGGTGCTGCAGCGCATGCGGGGGCGGGCGCTGCTCTGCGACGAGGTGGGGCTCGGCAAGACCATCGAGGCGGGGCTCGTCCTGATGGAGTACCTGCAGCGCGGGCTCGTGCGGCGGGTGCTGGTGCTCGTGCCGCCGTCGCTGGTCGAGCAGTGGATCGAGGAGCTGCGCCGGAAGTTTCGGCTGGATTTCGTGGCCTATGACGACCCGCGCTTCCGCCAGGCCTCGAACGGGTGGGCCGAGTTTGAGCGCGTGGTGGCCTCCATGGACACTGCCAAGCGCGAGCCCCACGCCTCGTCCATCGCGGCTGTCTCCTACGACCTCGTGATCGTGGACGAGGCGCACCACCTGCGCAACCGTGAGACGCTCGCCTGGAAGCTCGTCAACCGCCTGCAGAAGCGCTACATCCTCCTGCTGACGGCAACGCCGGTGCAAAACGACCTGGACGAGCTGTTCAATTTGATTACGCTGCTCCGGCCCGGCCAGCTCCATACGCCCGCCGAGTTTCGCCGCCGGTACGTGGCCAGGGGGGACAGGCTCCAGCCCCGCAACGTGGGCGAACTGCGGCGCTTGGTGAGCGAGGTCATGATCCGCAACCGGCGCGCCGAGACCGACGTGAGGCTGCCGCCGAGGCAGGCCGAGACGGTGCGCGTCGAACTCACGCAGGCCGAGCGGGAGATCTATCGCCGGGTGAGCGAATGGGTCCGAACGCAGTACCGGGCTCTCGTGGCCGCCGGCCACCCCGTGAACGGCGCGGCCGTGTCGACCCTGCTGCTCAAAACGGTGCAGCGCGAGGCGGGCTCGAGCCCGGTGGCGGTGCTGCCGACGCTGGAGCGTCTCTGGCTTGGCCTTTCCCCGGGCGCGGCGGATGGCGACCGGCGCCCGGGCCGCACGGGCGAGCTTCCGGATCCCCTTGCCGAACTGGCCGAGCTGGCGCGCTCGGCTGACCCTGGCAGCAAGGCCCGGGTTTTGCTGGCGCTGCTGGAGCGGGTTCAGGACAAGGTCGTGGTTTTCACGGGCTTCCGGAAGACCCAGAAGGTGCTCGTCGAGTTGCTGCGGGAGGCCGGGCTTTCGGTCGTCGCGTACCACGGCGAAATGGGCCGGGTGCAGAAGGAGGAGGCCATCCGCGAGTTCGCCGCCAGCGCCCGGGTGCTCGTCAGCACCGAGTCCGGAGGAGAGGGACGCAATCTTCAAGAGTTCTGTGCGACGCTGGTCAATTTCGATCTACCCTGGAATCCCATGCGTATCGAGCAGCGCATCGGACGCCTTCACCGCATCGGGCAGAAGCGACCCGTCTTCATCTACAACCTGGCCGCGGGCGGCACCATCGAAGCCCACCTGCTCGAGTTGCTCAACGCCAAGCTCAACCTCTTCGAGCTCGTGATCGGCGAACTCGACATGATCCTGGGCAACCTCACCGGTGAGCAGGAGTTTGAAGACCGGCTGTTCGACATATGGGGCCGGGCGCAGGACGAACGGGCCTTTCAACAGGAGCTCGAACGGCTCGGCGAGCAGCTGGCACAGGCCCGCGGGCGCTACGAGGCGGCGGTGGCGCTGGACGAAGCGCTTTTCGGCGGCGAACTGGGGGCCGGGGATTGATGGCTCAGGCGGCGGGCGGCGGGCAGCGGGGCCTGCAGGGGTACGTCCAGCAGCTCCTCACGGAACTGGGCGGCGACGTCAGCCCCGCAGGCCCGGGCCTGCTGGAGGCTGCGGTTCCGCCCGAGGCGGCCGGCATCTTCGGCGGCCGGAGTTACGTTGTGCTGGCGTTTGACTACGAAGCGTATGCGGAGGTTGCCGGGGCCGAGTACGTGAGGCCGGGCAGCCCCCTGCTCGACCGGCTGGCCGAAGCGGGGCTCGGGATCGGCAGGCTTCTTGCGCGCTGCGTGTGGCTCCCTCGGGTCGCCATCCCCGACCGGATGGAGCAGCGCATTGCGAGGGCGCTCGACTTCGGCAACGGACGGGCGCAGCGGCTGGCCGGAGCCGAGCTGGTGGAGCTCGGGTACCTGGTGTTTCAGTTCCGGGCGGCGCTGGTGGGAGACGAACGGGTGGAATGGGTGGAAAGGGTGCTCGTCGACCTTCAGCGGGGCCTGCCAGGCGACGGCCTGGAGCAGGTAGAGCGGTCGGTGCGCGAGCCCGAGCCGGCCCATGTGCTGGCGTCGGCGGCCCGGGTCCCGTTCGGGCAGGCGTATGGATCGGCACGGCGGGTGGCGCTGGCGCGGGGCCAGGAGCGTGCGGAGCGGTATGCGGTTCAGGCAAGGCCCGCGAAGCAGGCCGAGATCGAAAAGCTCAACCATTACTACGACGGGCTGCGGCGCCGTCTGGAACAGCGCCTGGAGCGAGCCGCCGACCCGGAGAAGCGCCGGGAACTCGAACAGCGGCTGGCTGCCAACGAGGCGGACCGCCGACGCCGGCTCGAAGACGTGGAGCGAAAGTACCGCCCCTCCCTCGATCTCTCCCTTGACCAGCTCATATGGTACCGGGTGCCGGGGGTGCAGGCGACCGTCGAGGTGCTGGTGGGCCGAACGTGGCGGCCGCTCGTGGTGCACTACAGCCTGCTCACCCATACGGTCGAACCGGTGGGCTGCGAGCAGTGCGGGCGGCGGCTTCGGAGCGTCTTCCTGGACGGGGCGGGGCGGCCGGCTTGCCAGGCTCACGCCGGGGCGTAGCTCCGGGCGGGTAGTTGCCGCGGCTTCGCCCATGCCAGCGGGCGGCCCGGGGGTGTGTGCGGGCTTCTGTGTTATACTCGGGGTGCAGGCCACCGGCTGCGCCGGCCGCGGGCGGAAGAGGTTTTTTGCCCATGATGACCTGCACTGCGGGGGCGGCCATGGCAACGACGGCGATGAACCGGGAGCAATTCATCGAGTGGTTGCGCAGCGAGTTTCCTCGGCTGCTGCAGGAGGACCCGCGCTTCTCGGCCGAGGTGATTGGCATCTTGTCCCAGACCCTCGGGTCCCGAACGGAGTTCAACCGTCTGCTGGAAGAGATAAAGGGCCTGAGGGAAGACGCCGACCGCATTCTGCGGGAGCTGCGCATCGGGCTGGGGAGCCTGGGGCACCGTTCGGGGCGCGGTCTGGAGGAGGCCGTACGCGCCACCGTCGAAGAGTTCTCGGGGGTCGGTCCGCTTCAAGCCGAA
>JBFMCJ010000021.1:0-13420 GCA_040754675.1 Bacillota bacterium | reverse complement strand
CGACCGCATTCTGCGGGAGCTGCGCATCGGGCTGGGGAGCCTGGGGCACCGTTCGGGGCGCGGTCTGGAGGAGGCCGTACGCGCCACCGTCGAAGAGTTCTCGGGGGTCGGTCCGCTTCAAGCCGAACGGCTCGTGCTGAAGGACGCGGCCGGCGAGGTATTCGGCATCCCCGGGCAAGCGATTGAATTTGACGCGTTCGTCCACGATGGCCGGCGGTTTCTGGTCGAAGTAAAGGGCTTTGCAGAGCCCGAGGATGTCCTGAAGTTCTTCCGCAAGCTTCAGTTTGCCCAGCGCCAGCTCGACGAGCCGTTCGAGAGGCTGATGATCGCTCCGTTCGCACAGAAGCGGGCCGTGCAGCTTGCCCAAGAGCTCGGCATCCGGATGCTGCTGGCCGAGGCCGAACAGGAGGAGCAGCCTGAAGCCTCGGGCCCCGTTTGAGCCCCGGCAGCGCCTCGAGCGCCGCTTGATGCGAGTTGGCTTCTGCCGCCGGCCACGCCGCCACGCAGGAGATGAGGGGCCCCCATCGAACCAGCCCAGCAGCCCCTAACAGGAGGTGTCATTGCAATGACCCATCTAGAGCCCTCTGGCGGACAAGGCCCGCGCGGCGCCTGGCTGTGGGCGGCCTTCGTGGCCGTGTTTGCCGTCATGGCAGCGGCGCTTCCGTCGGCTGCTGCCGCCCAAACGATCACCGTCGCCACCGGGACGGATGCCGTCCGCCTGGATCCGCCCGACATGACGGACAACCCTTCGGAGACGGTCTTGCGTCACATCATGGATGGGCTCGTCGAGTTCGACGAGCGGCTCAACATTCGCCCGGCCCTGGCCGAGCGCTGGGAGTTCGCCAACGACGGTAAGGACGTCATCTTCTACCTTCGCAAGGGCGTGCGCTTCCACGACGGTACGCCCTTCAACGCGCAGGCGGTGAAAGCCAACTTCGACCGCATCCTGACGAGCAAGCTTCGCCGCACGGCGCTGTACGCTCCCTACGTCGACTCGGTGGAAGCGCGCGATGCCTACACGGTCGTCTTTCATCTGAAGTTTCCCTTTGGGGCCTTTCTCCACCACCTCGCCCACGGAGCCGGCCTGATTCAGTCACCGGCCAACATCCAGCGGTGGGGAGAGAAAGTTGGCCAGCACCCCGTGGGTACCGGGCCCTACCGGTTCGTTGAGTGGATTCCGGGCGACCACATCACCCTGGAGGCCAATCCCGAGTACTGGCGGGGCCGGCCCAAGGCCGACCGCATCGTCTTCCGGGTGGTCCCGGAGGACGCCACCCGCGTCTTCCAGCTGCAGACGGGCGAGGCCGACGTGATCACCTTCGTGCCGCCCAGCGAAGTGCCCCGGCTGCAGGCCGGCGCCGAGACGAACGTGCTGGTCCGGGACAGCCTTCGCGTCATTTACGTGGGCTTCAACACGCAGCGCAAGCCATTCGACGACCCGAGGGTGCGCCAGGCCATCAACTACGCGATCAACAAGGAACTGATCGTCTCCCAGGTGCTGGGCGGGTTCGCCCAGGTCTCGGACTCGCCGATGGCGCCCCTGGTCAATGGCTATTGCTCTACCGGGGGCTACCCCTACGACCCGCAAAAGGCCCGCGAACTGCTTCGCGCAGCCGGATACCCGGGCGGGCTGGACGTCACTCTGTGGGCGCCTCAGGGCCGCTACCTGAAGGATTACGAAACGGCGGTGGCCATCCAGGCAATGCTGCAGCAGGTCGGGGTGCGCGCCCAGCTTCGCACGTTCGAGTGGGCGACTTACCTGCGCAACATCTTCGATGTTCCCAAAGAGCAGGCCACCTACCAGATGTTCCTTCTGGGGTGGGCGCCGTCCACCGGTGACGCCGACTGGGTGGTGCGCCCGCTGCTCCACTCCAGCTCGCATCCGCCGGGCGATAACGCAAGCTATTACAGCAATCCTGCCGTCGACCGGCTCATCGAACAGGGCATGAGGGTGAGCGATCCGGCCGCTCGGGCCCAGGTGTATTGCGAGGCGCAGAAGCAGATCGTGGCCGACGCGCCGTGGGCGTTCTTGCACGTGCTGAAGCAGATCGTCGGGGTGCGCTCCAACCTCCAGGGCGTCAAGGTGCTGCCCATCGAAATCGTTCTGGTGAAGGACGCGTGGAAGCAGTAGCCGCCCTTCTCCGCGTCGATGCCACACCCGGGCGGGCCGGCGCTTCGCCGAAGGCTCGGCCCGCCCGGCCGCCAACCGGACCAAGGGGAGTTCTGTTTTGACGCAGTACCTTCTGCGCCGAACCGGCATCCTGGCCGTCGTGGTCATCGGGATCCTCGCGGTCGTCTTCGGCCTGGTGCGGCTGGCCCCCGGGGATCCGGCCCGCCTCATTGCCGGCCCCGACGCGCCCCCGGAGACGGTGGCGCAGATCCGCCGCCAGCTCGGGCTTGACCGCCCGCTTCCGGAGCAGTTCGTCCTCTTCGTGCAGCGAGCCGCCCGGGGCGACCTGGGCTCGTCGTACCAGACGGGGCGGCCCGTTTTGGAGGAGATCGGCTGGCGCTACGCAAACACAGCCAGGCTGGCGCTCTCGGCGGTGGCGCTGGCAAGCCTGGTCGGCATCACCACGGGCGCGCTGTCCGCGCGGTACCCGTACAGCCTGGCCGACACCACGGTGATGACTCTGTCGCTTGTGGGCGTCTCGGCCCCGGTCTTCTGGCTGGGCCTGCTGCTCATGTGGCTGTTTGCGGTGCATCTCCGGTGGCTTCCCACAGGGGGGTCGGGCGGCCTGGAGCACCTGGTGCTGCCTACCATCACCCTGGGCGCCGCCCTGACGGCGACCATCGCGCGCATGACCCGTTCGAGCCTGCTCGAAATCATCGATCAGGAGTACATTCGCACGGCCCGGGCCTACGGCGTCGCCGAGCGGCGTATCCTCTTCCGGCACGCCCTTCGAAACGCCATCCTCCCCGTGATCACCGTCGTGGGCCTGCAGCTCGGCTATTCGCTGGCGGGAGCGGTCCTGACCGAGACGGTGTTTGCGTGGCCGGGCATGGGGCGCCTCATCGCCGGCGCCATCTTCACCCGGGACTATCCCATCGTTCAGGCCGGGCTTTTGGTGGTCGCCGTGACGTTCGCCGTGCTCAACTTCGTGGTGGACATCCTCTATGCGTGGCTGGACCCGCGCATCCGGTACGAGTGAGGCTTCTATGGCACAACTTCAACCATCCGCCGACGCCGCCATCGCACTGCCGTCAAGGCGCGTAAGAAGGCTGCCAGCGTGGCTGCGAACCCCGGGCGGGATCGCGGGGTTTGCGGGGGTGGCCCTGTTCATCTGCGTGGCCCTGCTGGCGCCTTTGCTGTCGCCTCATGACCCCAACGCCATCGAACTGCTCAACATTCTCAAGCCGCCCTCGGCCGACCACTGGCTTGGGACCGATCAGTTCGGGCGGGACGTCTTTGCCCGCATCGTGTGGGGAAGCCGCGTCTCCCTGACCGTGGCCGTCGCGTCCCTGGGGCTGGCGGCTGCGGTGGGGATCTTCCTGGGGGCGCTGGCCGGTTACCGCGGCGGGTGGGTCGATGAGGCCACGATGCGCGTGGTCGACGTGCTGCTCTCCTTTCCGGACATCATGCTGGCCATCGCCGTCACCGCGATCCTGCCGCCGGGGCTGGTCAGCACCATCGTCGCGATCGGCGTGTACAACCTGCCCCAGGTCATGCGGGTGACGCGGGGCTCGGTGCTTTCGGTCCGCAACAACCTGTACGTCGAGGGGGCCAGGGCCGTCGGCAAGAGCGACTGGGGGATTCTCGTGCGGTACGTCATCCCCAACGCCATGCCCCCGGTGCTCGTGCTGCTCACCCTGCGAACGGCCGCTTCGATCCTCACCGCCTCGGGGTTGAGCTTCCTCGGACTGGGGGTCCAGCCGCCGACCCCGGAGTGGGGCGCCATGATAAGCGAGGCGCGCACGTACCTGGTGACGGCCCCCCATCTGAGCCTGGTTCCCGGCCTGGCGATCGCGGGCACGGTTCTTTCGTTCAACCTGCTGGGCGACGCCCTCAACGATGCGCTCAACCCGCGCATGCGAGGGCGCCTGCGAGTGATTGGACGGTAGACGCTTCAGACAGGGGGCTTTGTCGATGGAGGCGCCATGCTCCCTTTTGCGCGTGGAACGCATCTTCACCCCGGAGCCGAGCGACGCCACGGACATCCTGATGTGCGGCGAACGCATCGCCTGGGTCGGCAAGCGGCTCGACCCGCCGGCCGGGTGGCCCGTTGAACTCGTCGAGGTGCCGGGGGCTCTGGCGGTGCCGGGCTTCATCGACGGCCACGTGCACGTGACGGGGGGCGGGGGAGAGGGAGGCTACGCCACGCGCTGCCCCGAGATCTCGGTGGACGAGATAGTGGCGGCGGGGGTTACGACGGTCGTCGGCTGCCTGGGAACCGATGACGTGACCCGCCACCCTGAGGCGCTGCTGGCAAAGGTGCGCGCGCTCGAGGAGCAGGGGGTCTCGGCGTACATGTACGTGGGTTCGTATGCGGTACCCCCCGTTACCCTCACCGGCAGCGTCAAGCGGGACCTGGTGCTCATCGACAAGGTCATCGGCGTCGGGGAGATCGCCATCTCCGATCACCGCTCGGCGCAGCCGCAGCCGGCCGAGCTGCGGCGCCTGGCTGCCGAGGCGCGGGTGGGGGGCATGCTGGCCGGGAAGGCGGGCATCGTCCACGTTCACGTGGGGAGCGGCCGCGACGGGCTCAAGCCGCTGTTTGACATCGTGGAGCAGACGGAGCTGCCCATCACCCAGTTCGTCCCCACGCACGTCAACAGGACCCGGCGCCTGCTCGACGAGGCGGAGCGGTTTGCCTCGCTTGGCGGGACGGTGGACGTGACGGCTTTTGACTTCCCGTCGGCCGACGCGGTGCCCGCCTGGCAAGCCATTGTGCAACTCGCCGGCCGCGGCGTCGAGTGGTCGCGGATCACGATGAGCTCGGACAGCAACGGGAGCCTGCCCGAGTTTGACGAGAGCGGCCGGCTGGTGCGCATGCGGGTCGCCAGCATCCGTTCGCTTCTGGCCGACTGGCGCAGCCTGGTCAGGCAAGCGCGTGTGCCGTTGGAGCGGGCGCTGCAGGTCGTGACGAGCAACGTCGCCTCCGTGTTGAAGCTGCAGCGCAAGGGGCGGCTCCTCCCGGGCATGGACGCGGACATCGCGGTGTTCGACGGCGATCTCAACGTGCTTCAGGTCTGGTGCCGCGGCCGGCGGCTCCACCCGCCGGGTGCGTGACCTGAGGCTGCGCCCTGCAAAGCTTCCGGCGGGGGCTTCAACCGCCGCACCCGAGGACGTCACACAGGATTCCGGCGTAGAGCAGCGCGGCATGCTCAAGCTCGGCAATAGCGACCGACTCATTGACCACGTGAGCCTGGGTGACGTCGCCCGGGCCGAGGATCACGGTCGGGATGCGGGCATCGTTGATGAGGTACCGGGCGTCGGTGGTGCCTGGCATGCCGCCAGGGCGGGTCGGGCCGAGGCCAAGAAGTTCCCGCACGCGGGCAACGGAGCGGACGATGGGTTCGTCGGCGCGGATCTCGGAAGGTCGGGCGTCTCGTATCAGCCGGAGTTCAGGGCGCAGCTCCGGATCCGAGGCCTGCAGCGCGGCAAGCTCTTGCACCAGTTCATCCCGGGCGCCCTCGATGGTCTCCCCGGGGACGAGGCGGCGGTCCACGGTGATGGTGCAGCGATCGGGGACGACGTTGGTGTTGGTGCCGCCGGTGATGGTGCCCACGTTCAGGGTCGGAGAGCCCAGGACGGGGTGGCGTGCTCTGAAGCGCAGGTCAGATAGCGCCTGCACCACCTTGCTCATCTTCACGATGGCGTTGACGCCCAGTTGGGGGGTCGATGCGTGACAGCTGCGGCCGAGGGTCGTGATCTCGGCCCACATGAGGCCGCGGGCCGCAACGAGGGGCTGCAGTTGCGTCGGTTCGCCGCAGATGCCGGCGTCGGCGCGGGCATGTCCGTGCTCCACGAGGTAGCGGGTGCCGAGAGGGCCCAAGACTTCCTCGTCTGCAACGGCCTGGACGGCCAGGGTTCCCTGCAAGGCGATGCCGGCCCGGTTGAGGATCGCCACAGCCTCGAGGATCGCGGCGACGGCGCCTTTCATGTCGGCGCTGCCCCGGCCCCAAAGGCGCCCTTCGGCTATGACCCCGTCGAAGGGCGGGTAGCGCCAGGCAGACCGGTCGCCGGCGGCCACCACGTCGAGGTGGCCGTTCCAGAGGAGCGTACGGCCGGCGCCACCGGCGGTGTTGCCAAAGCGGCCGACGACGCTGGCGCGCCCGGGGGCGGGCTCGACGAGGCAAATACCGGTGAACCCGAGCCGGGCCATTTGTTCCTGCACCCAGCGAGCCGCAGCCGCTTCGTTGCCCGGCGGGTTGGTGGTGTCCATGCGAACCAGCGTCCGGGCCATTTCGAGCAGTTCTTCCGTGTCCAGGTGCCTTTTGAGAGCCGCAGCAAGGGTGCTCATACGCCCGACGGCCACCGTTGCGGGGTCACCTTGACGATGGAGCGGGGGACACGCAGCGACACGCCGGCCCGCCGCAGGGCCACCTGCGAGAAGCGAAGGTCGCAGGCCATACTCAGCAGCATATAGGCTTCCTCCCTCGGAAGGCTGAAAAGGCCGGAGAGCAGCTGAATCCCACGGTTGACCGCGGCGGCGGCCGCCTCTTCGAGGCTGTCGCCATCGCCGACCAGGAACCAGCCGTCCCCGGTCTGCACCACGGGCCCTGGCTTTGTTCGGCCTTGCGTCGTGCCAATGTCACCTTCAGGCGGTCCCATGCCGTGGTGGCGTTCAGGCGATGCCGAGGTAAGCCTCCCGGATGCGGGTGTCGGCGACCAGTTGCTCCACCGGGCCGGCCTGAATGACCCGCCCTTCGGCCACGATGTACGCCCGCTGCGCCACCTGCATGGCCAGCACGGTAATCCTGTTCGACCAGGAGAACGGAGATCCCCCCACTCCCGCTGCACCTTCACAATGCTCTCGGCGATCCGCCGGCACTGCTGGGGCCCATCACGGCCACGATTTCGCCCGCCCCCAGGCTGATGCCGTCAACGGCCAGCGCCCCGCCATAGCCGGCCACCAGGTCCCGTACAGCCACCGCTCGAAATGGAGCAGGTGAGCCACCTCAACGGCCCGCTCTTGCACCTGGCGCTGTTCCCGGCCGCCCGGGTCGAAGGTACGGTCGCTGAGGCCGACCACGAGGTTCTCCAGGCCGGAGAGCCGGGAAAATGGGTGGACGAGCTGAAACGTACGGACCATCCCGAGCCGGGCGATATCATGGGGCGCGGCGTGGGTGATGTCGCGGCCCCGGAAGGCAATGCGCCCCTGGGTGGGCCGGACGAACCGGTCAGCATGTTGAACAGGGTCGTCTTGCCGGCGCCGATCGGGAGCGACTTTGCAACGTGAAAACATACGTATGCTTCAGAGGACGGCGTTCGTAAGCGGACGGACACAGGCGGCACGTATAGGGGCGACGCCGCGGGCAGCCGAGCATCGATGGAGGTGCGGCGTGTCCATGCAGGGCTGCGTGATAGCGAACGCTATCGCTAACCTCTCATCCCTTCGGTGCAGCATTCGAACCGTATGCTTCGCTGACAGGCAGCACGAGATGGCACCAGCTGGACCCAGGCATCCAGTCGTCCGTGGCATTCCGCCGCGTTGTCAAGACTTCGTTGACGGCCTTGCGTGTCCCTCCGAAGCATCGAAAGCCCATCTCCTCGTCGCGGTAGTGGCGACTATGGCGGTCCATCGAGCCACGACCCCACAAGTGGTGTACCGCTACCCGGGACTATAGCCGAGGTGATCTTGGAGGAGATCCTGACACCCGCGTCGAATATGCTCGATAAACAACATTGTATGCACGATCGTCAGTTGGACGTAGCGTGACGGCTTACCGTCCGGTTGCGCGACGGAGGGCGCTCTATTGCGGCACAAACAGGTCCTTTCACTGAACCCGCGGAAGGCGAGGCTGACCCAGCAATGTGCGTGAACGTCGACTTCGAACGGCCGTCGGCGAGTCTGGTTCGCGCATTCGCCGAGCTGGGGGCAGCGACGGTCTACGAAGCGAATGGGCAGATGGGCCGGATGAATTCCGCGATCAAGCCTCTTGCGCCAGGCATGAAGGTAGCCGGGCCCGCTCTTCCCGTGCGCTGTCATCCGGGCGACAACCTCATGGTGCACGTGGCGGTGAGCGTCGCGAAGCCCGGCGATGTTCTGGTTGTGGATGCGGGTGGCTACCCCTTTGGGGAGAGGTGCTCACCGTCGCTGCCCGGGCACGAAACATTGCTGGTCTCGTCGTGGACGGGGCGGTCCGCGACTCTGCCCAGATCCGGGATATGGGCTTTCCTACCTTTGTGCGAGCGATAAGCATTGGCGGGGCCTCAAAGTGTGCGGGTGGATCCGTCGGGGAGCGGGTCAACTGCGGCAGTGTAACGGTCCATCCGGGTGATGTCGTGATAGGCGACGACGACGGTGTTGTCGTGGTCGGCCTGCAGAGCGTAGACGCCGTCCTTCGGGCCGCCAGGCGGAGGCAGCAAGAGGAAGCGCAGATCATGGAGGCCATTCGCCACGGCAAGAGCACCCTGGAGCTTTTGGGTCTCAAGCCGATCGTGGAGCGGCTCAGTGCTTTGTCTAAGTAGGAGGCTCAGGAGGGCAAGCTTATGGGTCCCCCACCGTACGGAGAGCAGCGCGACACCCGACCTCGCGTTGAACCTGGCGCTGTGGAAGACTTTGTAACCTGCCTGTTCGCGCGAGCAGGGCTTCCGGAACAGGACGCCACGGAAGTGAGCAGGTGCTTTGTCTTCGTGAGGCTCCGGGGGATTGCTTCCCACGGTGTCAGCCGCGTAACCGTTTATATTCGCCGATTGCGCCTGGGGCTGGTCAACGCCAGACTGAGGGTCCGCGTTGAGCAAACGGGCTTATCTACAGCGGTCCTCGATGGCGACAACGGCATGGGACCCGTGGTGGGTCTCGCGGGAATGCGGACTGCGCTTGACCTGGCGCGCCAAACCGGTGTGGTTGCTGTTCGTCACAGCAATCACTTTGAAGCTGGCGCTTATTACGTTTACGACGCCATCCGCCAGCAGTGCGTAGGCGTGGCACTCTCCAACGTGCCGCCCACGATGGCGCCCTGGGGAGGACGGGGACGACTCCTCGGCACCAACCCGGTGGCGGGGGCCGTCCCGGCTGGCAGCTATCTACCGGTTGTCCTCGACATGGCGACAAGCGTTGTAGCCCGGGGGCGCATCATCTTGCCGGCGCAGCGGGGCGAATCCATTCCTGAAGGGTGGGCTCTTGACCCGACCGGTCTCCCTACGACAGATGCTGACGCGGCTCTATTGGTTTATCGACGATGTCAGGGCGTGTCAACCGGCCCAAGGCTTTTTTGAGGTGGTCCTACCGGGTGCGCTCGAAGAGCGCCTGTTGAAGACTTACGCGAAAGACGGTGTCCCCCTTGACCCGGCGTCCCCGATATGTTGCAAGAGCTCGCCGAAACGCTGGGGGTGGATTCGCCCCAGCTTGTCAAACCAGTTTGAGGGTGCGGAGGTTCGGTGGGGTTGTTGACAAAAGAAGAGCGGACAGGGCTTCACGAGGTCTTGCCGAGGCTGAAGCCGGAGGCACTCGCTTCCGAAGTGTACAAGCACCTTTCGGAGGCCATCCTGTCCGGGGTGCTGGCGCCCGGGACTCGGCTGAAAGAGGCGGATCTAGCCAGGCAGTTGGGAGTTAGTGCAACTCCCGTTCGGGAAGCCCTGAGGCGGCTCGGCGACGACGGCCTGGTTGAGTACCAGTACCGGAAAGGGTGTTGGGTTAGGGCCCTGTCGGCGAGGGAAGTCAGAGAAGTGTACGTCGTACGCGAGGCAGTCGAGGGTATGGCTGCACGGCTTGCGGCGGTGAACCGAAGCGAGGACGGCTTGGCCCAGCTTTTGAAGCTTCAAGAGAAAGGCCGGGCCGCGCTCGGGGCCAACGACCTCGACGAATATCATCGCTATAATGCCGCTTTTCACGAGGCGATCGTCGAGCAGTCGGGGTGCCGGTTGTTAGAAGAAACGCTTACCCCCATCCGCCATCAAATCAGGCTGTTGACCCTTCACACGGTTCGTTACCCCGGTCGTCCCAATGTGGCCGTCGAGGAACACGAGCAGATCCTCGGCGCCATCGAGCGCAGGGATGCCGATGAGGCCGAGCGTCTGATGCGGTTTCACATTCGGCGAGCTATGGAAGAGATGCTCAGTCGCATGGCTGCAAGTTCGGGCAAGGAGGAGCAGTGAAAGAAATGTACTTGGAGACCTCACCGTTCGGATTTGGCCCGATAGGAACCCGTATCCTCTTCGGTTGCGGCCTTGCGAGTCGCCTCGGGACGGAATTGCTCGAGCGAGGATGGAAGCGCGCCTTTGTTTTGACTGATCCAGGGGTGGCGGCGGCCGGGATCAGCGACCACGTCGTACGCGGCCTTAGAAACGCCGGCATTGACCTGGAAGTCTTCTCAGAGGTACCAGCTGAAACTAGCGCACAGCTTTGCGAAAGGCTTGCAGTAGCAGCGAAGGACTTCAAGGTCGATGTTATCGTAGGCCTGGGCGGCGGCTCTGTGCTCGATACCGCCAAAGCGATAGCTACCGCCCTGACCAATCCCAAACCGCTGACCAGCTACAAAGGCCTTGGCAACGTCGAAAGAGCCGCCTTCCCCATGGTAGCCGTTCCCACGACAGCGGGGACTGGTAGCGAGGCCAGCATCTGGATCGTTTTATTCGACGATGAGGCCGGCGTGAAGTTGGGAATCGGAAGTCCGCACGTCGTTCCCGTCTTGGCGATCTGTGATCCCGAACTGACGGTCACGCTCCCGCCTTCCATAACGGCGTCCAGCGGGCTTGATGCCCTTGCACACGCGGTGGAATCCTACACCAACAATGCGTGGAACCCCATCTCAGACGCGCTCACTTTGAAAGCGGTTGAACTGATAGGAGAACATCTTCGGGGGGCCGTCAGAAACGGCCGCCGTCTCGAACACCGTTACGGGATGATGCTTGGTGCAACCCTGGCCGCGATGGGGATGAACGACACTCGCCTCGGGCTGGGTCATGCTATCGCAATGTTTCTGGGATACAGGCCCTGGCGAGTTCCCCATGCAGTTGCCGTGGCAGTCCTGCTCCCGTACGTCATGGAGTTCAACTACCTCGGGGCGACCCGCAGGTTCGCTAGGTTGGCTCGGGCGCTGGGTGAACCCGTGGATGGCCTGACTGAGCGTGACGCGGCGCGCCGCGCCGTTCAAGCGGTGCAAACTCTTATCAACGACGTGGGAATGAACGTAAGGCTCGGGGTGTTCGGCCTTACAGCATCGGACCTGGATGGAATTGCCGAACGAGCCCTGCAGACAGACAACGCCACAGTCAATCCCCGGCTCGTGACCAAAGCGGACATAGTCGAGATTTTGAAATCCGCCCTGTAGGACTGACCCAACAGGGAATCGTGGGCGAGCGGTTAAAGGGGGGATGAGGCTTTCAACCGGCGGACACGGTGTTGGGGTTTGGGTTAGGATCAACTGCCCAGATTGCGTAAAGGGGGATGCGCGGATGAAAGCCAAGAGAGGCGCTCTTGTGTGGCTGACAGCAGTCTGGATACTCACCCTGACTGTGGGCGCAGCGGCCGGGGTTGCGAGTGCCGCCGAACAGATACGGCTGACTCTCTCAACACCGGATCCCACCAATTCCCCGATCACGTTGACAGCGAAGTATTTCGAGCAGCTCGTTGAGCAGCGAAGTGGCGGGCGCGTGCAGATCCAGGTGTACCCCGACGGTGCGCTGTTCGGCGGATCCCCTCCTGCCGCCATCAAACAACTCGGCGCAGGGGCCCTTGACCTACTCGCTCTAACAACATCCCTGTACGCTCCCTTCGACGCCCGCTTCAACATGTTCACCGTCCCGTTTTTCTTCCGTGATATGATAGAGGTGGCGGCCTTCACGACAACCGATCCGGCGACGCAGCTGCTCCGTGACCTCGAGCGGATGGGTATCGAAGGGCTCGCTTACTGGGTGCGGCCCATGCGAAAGATTACGACGTCCAGCAGGCCCGTTCGTTCTCCCGGTGACTTCAAAGGGTTGCGCTTCCGGGTTCCGCAGAGCCCCGCGTACGTGACGTATTTCCAAGCATTGGGGGCAAGCCCGGCACCGATTGCTTTCGGGGAGCTCTACACCGCGCTGCAAACGCGAACGGTGGACGGCCAGGAAAACCCCTTGGGCGTTATCTGGAGCGCCCGGTTCTACGAGGTCCAAAAGTACGTAACGATGTCTGACCACCAGACCGACGTCTGGATCCTGGCCGCCAACAAGAAGAAGTGGGAGTCGCTACCGAAGGATGTGCAGGACATCCTGCTGCAGGCCGGTAGAGACGCCGGCCTGTGGAAGCTCAACTTCGAGACAGCCATGGAGGCCGAGTACCTGCGCAGGCTGCGGGATCGCGGGATGGAGGTCATCGTCCTTTCTCCGGAGCAACGGCAAGCGTTCGAAAAGGTCGCCAGTTCCGTAGAATCGAAGTACAAGGAACTCGTTGGCGGGGCGTTCTATGAGGAGGCCGTGAAAGCTCTCCAGGCCCTTCGCAACTTCTAGGGGACAAGTCTCGGTGCAGCGAGGTTCCCATCACGTAGCCTCGCTGCACCGGGACGGTTAGGAACGAGGGGATGGCTGTGGCTGAGAAAGGGATGCGAGGCATTGAAGCCTCGCTCGCGGACAAACCTGCCGCAACCGTTACGCCTGTCGGGCAGCAGCCCGCCGGGGGATTCTGGAATAGGCTTATTCGGATTGAACGGAGCATTCGTGACGGGATCCTCATGATGGGGATGCTCGGACTGACCCTGGTGGTACTCGTCGGTGTCCTGACCCGATGGGCTCGGGCATCCTTACCCTGGACCGAGGAGGTCGCCCGGTACATCTTCATCTGGTTCATGTTCCTGGGTGCCGCCGCGGGATTCGGCGACGACAGCCACACCCGCCTACAGTTCCTTGAGCACTACCTGGGTGCCAGCGCTAAACGCCTCGTTCGGGTTGTGCTGGGAGCCTCCGTCTTGGTGTTCCTGGGGTTGCAAGTGTACACGGGATGGCTGCTGGTAGACCAGCAGTGGATGGCTGGAGAAAGGGGCTACGCCGTCCGGTTTCCACTCGCTTTAGTGGGATTGTCGCTGCCGGCGAGCGGGGCCGTGGCGATTCTTGAGATTGCGGATTACCTTCGCAGAACGAGCCGAACGGCGCGAGCCCTGGCCGGAGAGACAAGTCCTATATTGGACAAAGGGTGACAAACCCCATGTCGGTAGTCATCATTACGACCTTCGCGGTGCTTAGCGTGATTGGCGTACCCCTTGCGGTGAGCATGGCGCTGGGGGCGGCGGCCGGTTTGTTCCTCTCCGGATCCTTCCCGCTTCACATCTTTTCGCAAACCAT
>JBFMCJ010000020.1:8882-19391 GCA_040754675.1 Bacillota bacterium | reverse complement strand
AGACAGGCCCCGCACCGGATACAGGCGAGCACGTCGCGGTACGGCGACTCCAGCACCCGCAGGCGGCCGTTGTCCAGGAAGATGACGTGGAGCTCCTCGGGGCCGTCGAGTTCCTGCGGGCTTCGGGGGCCGGTTACGAGGTGGGTGTACACCGTGATATGCTGGCCGGTGGCGCTGCGGGCGAGCAGTTCGAGAAAGACGGGAAGGTCTCGGAGAGCCGGAATGACCTTTTCGACGCCCGCCACGACGACGTGCACCGGCGGCGCCGACGTCACCAGCCGGCCGTTGCCCTCGTTGGTACAGACCACCACCGTGCCTGTCTCGGCCACAATGAAGTTGGCGCCCGACATCCCGATGTCGGCGCTGAGAAACTTCTCCCGCAGCACCCGGCGCGCCACCCCTGCCAGTGACGGCGTGTCGGTGCCCACGGGGTGTCCCACCAGCCGAGAGAAGAGCTCCGCGATCTCCTCCCGCGTTTTGTGGATGCAAGGGGTGACGATGTGAGCCGGACGTTCGCCGGCAAGCTGGATGATGAACTCGCCCAGGTCGGTCTCCACTACCTCGAGGCCGCCTGCCTGCAGAGCCTCGTTGAGGTGGATCTCCTCCGTAGCCATCGACTTGGACTTCACCACGAGCCGGGTGCCGCGCCGTTCGGCGATCTCCCGCACGATGCGCGCCACGTCCTCCGGCCCCGCCGCCCGCCGCACCCTGCCGCCCCGCGCCTCGATGGCGGCGGTGGCCTTCCGCAAAAGCTCCTCGAGGTGGTCCAGGGCGTACGTCTTGATGGCGTAGGCCCGGCGCCGCAGGCTTTCGAAATCGCCGGCCGCCCAGCCCCGGGCCGCCATCTCGGCAAGGGAGGCGAACGCCTTCTGCCGGGCCACGATCTTGCCGTCGGCGGTGGTGCGAACGGCCTGCCGGAGCCGCTCGTTGGCCAATGCTTGCGCCACCCGCCGGCGGAACGAGCTGAGGGTGGCGGCGCCCGGGCCGCCCGCGTTCATCCGGCGGTACCCCCTCGCCCGAGGGGCTGCCGGGCGGTGTCGGCCATCAGAGCTACGCCCCGATCGGGCTCCAACAGACCCGTACCTTCGGCCAGCACCTCGGCAACGTGCAAGAACCGAAGAGGCAGGCCCCGCCGGTGTGCCCGCCCCATCAGGTGCAGCAGGCACGAGGTGTCAGCCGAGATGACCAGTTCCGCGCCCGCTGAAACGAACGCGTCCAGCTTTTCGTCGGCCATGGCCATCGACAACTCCGGCGACTTCACTGCAAAGGTGCCCCCGAAGCCGCAGCACTGCTCGGGACCTGGGAAGGGACGGAGCTCCAACCCCTCGACGTGGGCCAGCAACCGCAGCGGCGCCGAGCTGGCGCCCAAGAGGCGCGTCATGTGGCAGGAGGCGTGATGGACCGCCCGTGCAGGGTAGCGGGCGCCGAGATCGATGACGCCCAGGACGTCGGTGAGGAACTGGGAAAACTCATAGGTCCGCGTGACAAGGCGCCGGACACGCTCGGCCAGGGCCGGCTGGTCCCGGAATATCTCCGGGTAATACTCCCGCATCATCGAGACGCACGAGCCCGTCGGCGCCACCACATATTCGGCGCCCTCGAAGACGTCGAGGAAGTGGCGGGCCAGGCCGCAGGCCTCGGCCCGGTAGCCGCTGTTCCAATGGGCCTGCCCGCAGCAGGTCTGCCCCGCCGGAAAGTCCACGTCCACCCCGAGGCGGTGCAGGATGCGGGCTGCGGCCACCCCGGCCCTCGGGAACAAGACATCATTCACGCACCCGATAAAGAGCGGAACGCGCAAGCGTGCATCGCTCCTCGTCTTCCAGGGGACGGAGATAGCTTCGCTTGTCCCTCCGGGCTATTCGGCCACGATAACCTGGATGCCGAGCTTGCTGAGCCGATCGAGGGATGATGGGTTAGCCTCGGCGTCGGTGATGACGGTATGGACGGCGGATATGGGCACGATGCTTACGAAGCCCGAGGCGTCAAGCTTCGAGCTGTCAGCCAGGATAATAACCTGGTCTGCCACCTGAGCCAACCGGCGCTTTACCTGCACTTCAAGCTCGTTCGACTCCGTCGGGCCGTGTTCGACCGATAGCCCTCTGCACGACATAAAGACCTTGTTGAGGTGGTAGGCTGCGATGGTCTGTTCCGCCAGCGGCCCGACGAAAGACCATGCCGCTTGCCGGACAATACCCCCCGGGCATACCACCGTGACAGCCGGGTGCTTGGCCAGCTCCATGGCCGTCGGCATCGAGTTGGTCAGCACCGTTGCTTGAAGGCCCTCGGGCCAGGCAAGCGCCATCTGCAAGACCGTGGTGCTGGCATCCATACCGATGTTGTCGCCCGGACATACCAGCTGAAGTGCGGTCCTGGCAATCTTTTGCTTTTGCTCCTGGCGTTCGGCCTGACGTCGGGCGAAGGGTAACTCGGGGGAGGCCGGCTGGGTGCTCACGGCTCCTCCGTACGTGCGCTGCGCGACGCCTGCCCGTTCCAGCGCTTCCAGGTCCCGGCGGACAGTCTCCTCGGATACACCAAGGGCTGACGCGAGCTCGCTGACTCGGACTGCGCCGTCCTGCTGTAGCAAGCGCCGAATGATCTCTCGTCGTTCGGGGGCGAGCACGGTTCGGGGACGCGCCCCGCTGCCCACGGGCCTCAACAAGGTCTGCCCGGCTCTGCCCCGGTTACCATCGCCCGAACCGTTGGTCGTCATTGCGCGTTTTCTTTGTCCCTCCAGCAACGAGGTTCGACGTCGTCAGCGAGGATCCTCCCACAGAAAAGTGCGAAACCGGAAGGAATATGGCCAATAGATAGCGAATACATACCACAGAGTCAGGCAAGATCCCATAACCTCGGGGTAGCCGGAAAGGAAAATCGGGCTTGGAGCGCATTACCAATCGCTGGAACGACCATGTCGCTACGTCGCTGTCGCCATTGGAGCAACTGGTTTACCGCTCGAACCATCTGGGTGCGGACCGGGCGGTGGTCAACTGGAAGGGGGGCAACACGTCCACCAAACTCCCCGGCGTGGACGTGGCAGGCCGACCCATCACCGTATTGTGGGTGAAGGGAAGCGGCTCCGATCTCCTCACCATCAAGGAAGACGGTTTCGTTCCCCTTCGTCTGGAGGACCTGCTCCTCCTCGAGCAGCGCGACGCCATGTCCGATGAGGAAATGGTGGATTACCTCATGCGCTGTGTCCTCAAGCCCGGAGCCCCGCGCCCTTCAATTGAGACACTCATGCATGCCTTTGTGCCTTACCCGCACGTGGACCACACGCACCCGGATGCCGTGCTGGCGTTCTGCAACACGGAAGACGGGGAGCGGCTCACGAAGGAGGCATTCGGGGATCGCATCGCCTGGGTTCCGTACATGCGGCCCGGCTTTGACTTGGCCAAGGCCGTACTCAGGGCAGTCCGCGAGGGTGGCGACAGGCTTCGCGGGGTGTTCCTGGCACGCCATGGCCTCGTTACCTGGGGCAACACGCACAAGGAGGCCTATCTCAATACCCTCTCCGTCGTCAACGATGCATACGCCTTCATCGAGTCGCGGGCCGGAGCGAGGCCGGCGTTCGGGGGCATGGCCGTCTCGACGCTCGACCCGGCCCGGCGTCGCCGGCTGTTGTTGAACATCATGCCGGTGGCCCGGGGGGTGATGAGTGAGTGCAGGCGGGTCATCCTGCATTACGACGACTCCCCGCAGGTGTTGGAGTTCGTCAACTCGGCCGCCGGAAAGCAGCTGTCGCAGGTAGGGTCCGCGTGCCCCGACCACCTGGTCCACACGAAGCACCTGCCGCTTTGGGTGGACTTCGACCCTGCGGCCGACGACGAAACGCGCCTGCGGGAGCAGCTCGTACAGGGCCTCAGGGAGTACAAGGAGAAGTACCAGGCATACCAGGCGCAGTACCGGCGTCCCGGCGACCCGGAGGGCGATCCGTATCCCCGCATCATCCTCATCCCAGGGGCTGGGTTGCTGTCGACCGGTAAGGACAAGCACGAAGCGCAGCAAGCGGCCGGGCTTTACCATCGGGCCATCGAAACGATGCGGGGTGCCTCGGCTCTCGGGCGCTTCGTATCCCTAACACCACAGCAGGCCTATGACATCGAATACTGGCCGCTGGAGCTCTACAAGCTGACCCTGGGACCCCCCGATAAGGAGCTTTCACGCCACGTCGCCGTTGTCGCAGGAGCCGCCGGCGGAATCGGCCGTGCTGTTGCCGAGCTGTTTGCCCGGGAAGGCGCCCACGTCGCTGTGACGGACATTGACGAGGCAGGGTTGGCGCAAGTGGCCAGCGAGCTGCAGCGTCGCTACGGCAGCGAACAAGTGCTTCGCGTGGCAGCTGACATCAGCGACGAGCAATCGGTCCAAGGAGTATTTGAAGAGGCCGTCCTGCGGTTCGGCGGGATTGACAGCGTCGTCGTGTCGGCGGGTCTCGCTTACTCGGCTGCTGTCGAGGAGACGCCACTTGGCGAATGGGAGCGTATCTTCGCTGTCCTGGCCAGAGGCTACTTCCTGGCGGCCAGGGAAGCATTCCGGGTGATGAAGGCGCAGGGCAGAGGCGGCAGCATCGTCTTCGTCACATCAAAGAACGGCATTCTGGCATCGAAGGGCGCGGCTGCATACAACGCAGCCAAGGCAGCCGAACAGCACCTGGCCCGATCGCTTGCGGAAGATGGCGGGCCGTATGGTATCCGGGTCAACTGCGTGGCTCCCGACGCGGTGCTCGAGGGGTCGAAGATCTGGTCGTCGGAGTGGCGGGAAGCGCGCGCTTCGGCTTACGGGATTTCCGTAGAACAGCTTTCCGAGTACTACCGGCAGCGTACAACTCTCAAGGTCAATGTCCGACCTGAGGATGTCGCACATGCCGTGTTGTTCCTTGCATCGCATCGCTCTTCCTGCACCACGGGGTGCACGATCACGGTCGATGGTGGGGTTGCCGGGGCTTTCGTACGATGAGCGATGCGCTCATTGCCGGACCCTCGGCTTTAGCGCTATGGAGGGATTAGTATGCAGCACGTGGCTTTCTTACTGAAGGTCAAACGAGAGAAGATAGACGAGTACAAACAGCGGCACAAGGCGGTCTGGCCGGAAATGCTACAAGCCCTCCGCGAAGCAGGGTGGCACAACTACTCTCTCTTTCTTCACGAGGACGGGCTCCTCTTTGGCTACCTGGAAACAGATGACTTCGAGCGAGCACGAGCGGAAATGGCGAAGAGGGAAGTCAATTGGCGCTGGCAGCAAGAAATGGCTCCGTTTTTCGAGGCACTTGACGGTAAACGACCGGACGAGGGACTCGTACTGTTGGAAGAGGTGTTCCATCTAGACTGACGCCGCAATGGTGTGGCGGCGGGAGTGCTACAAGGTAAGAGGAGACACGGGAGCAGAGGCTGGGCGGGATCATGGATGAAAGCGGTGGCCGAGAGACCCACGCTGGGTATGGTGGCCTTTGATCTCGGGGCTGAGAGCGGTCGAGCGGTCCTGGGGAGGTTTGATGGTCGGCGCCTGACAGTGGAGGAGGTGCATCGTTTCCCAAACGAACCAGTCCAAGCCGCTGGGCACCTCTACTGGGACTTCCTACGGCTGTTCGCCGAAATGAAGCGAGGCCTGGGGGCCGCGCGTCGCGCCCACGGCGCGGCACTGGGTGCGATTGGGGTCGATGCATGGGGCGTCGATTTCGCACTGTTTACCGCAGACGGTGAGCTAGTGGCGAACCCGTATCATTATCGCGATCCGCATACAAAGGGCATGATGGAAAGGGCCTTTTCCATCCTCCCCGCTCGCGAGCTGTTTCAAATCACTGGCATTCAGATGATGCCCATCAACACGCTGTTCCAGTTGCTGGCCCTGAAGACAGCGAACTCGCCGCTCTTGAGGGCGGCCAGTACGCTGCTCATGATGCCCAGCGCCTTCAGTTATCTGCTCAGCGGTGAGCCCGTTGATGAGTTCACAGCCGTATCTACCTCTCAGCTCTACAATTCACGAGCCGGATGCTGGGCGTCCCCCATTCTGAATGCCTTCGACCTACCCGAGCGCCTATTCCCGACCGTTCGACGGCCCGGTACCGTCGTAGGGGCCTTGCGTCAGGAGCACGCACACGAGCTAGGCATGGAACCAACACCTGTTGTGCTGCCGGCCGGCCACGACACGGCGTGCGCGGTAGCTGCGGTGCCAGCTTCCCCCTCGTCTCCCGGGAGAACGCGGGCCTACATCAGCTCCGGTACTTGGTCTTTGGTGGGAGTGGAGCGTCAGCAGCCCATTACGACAGAGAAGGCATTTGCGGCGAACCTGTCCAACGAAGGGGGCGTGTTCGGTACTTTCCGGCTGCTGAAGAACGTGATGGGCTTGTGGCTGTTGCAGCAGTGCCAGCGTCAGTGGCAACGAGAAGGCTTTGACGCCACTTATTCCGAGCTCACCCGAATGGCGTCCGGGGCCCGGGGGCGGCAGTGCTTCATCGACCCTGATGACGAGTCGTTCCTGCGGCCTACCAACGTGGTTGAATCTATTCAGCGTTTCTGCCGACAGACGGGACAACGTGTTCCTGAGGACCGCGCCGAGATAGTGCGTACTATCCTCAAAAGCCTCGCGCTGAAGTACCGATGGGTGATCGAGCAAATCCAGGAGGTGACCGGGAGCTTCGTCGACCGTATCCACGTGGTTGGCGGAGGTGCTCGTAACGAGCTCCTCTGCCAGCTGACTGCCGATGTTACGGGGCGGCCGGTCATCGCAGGCCCCGTCGAGGCGACGGCGGTCGGTAATCTCTTGATGCAGGCTAAAGCGTTAGGAGAGATCACAACGCTAGAGGAACTTCGGTCTGTAGTTCGGGAGTCGTTCGCAACTACGCTTTACGAACCGGGTCGAACTGCCGACTGGGAAGACACCTACCAGTACTTTCAAAACCGCATCTTGAACTGGTCCGGGTCCGAAAGGGAAACGGCAAGCCCCCTGTAGGGTTGAGCGGTGCCGAAGGCAAGGAGCTGTGGTCCAAAGCCATGCTGGACACCTGGGGTGGGAAGAGACGATGGGGAAGCTGGATGAACGGTACTGGACCGATCGCTACCGCCTCCTGGTAGAGGAATTGCAAGCGGAGGGCATCGACGTTGACAAAGCGAAGGAACGGCTTCTCCAGCAGCACATCGAGACGCCGTCTTGGGGCTATGCGGACAGCGGGACGCGGTTCAAGGTCTTTCACCAGCCAGGGGCGGCTCGCACGGCGTTCGAGAAGCTGGAGGATGCGGCGCAGGTTCTCCGGTTTACGGGGATTGCCAGGAGCGTGGCAATCCACATACCCTGGGACAAAGTCGATGACTACGACAAGCTGAAGGCACGAGCTGAGGAGTTAGGCCTGAAGATTGGTGCCGTCAATCCCAACCTGTTCCAGGACGACGATTACAAGTTCGGAAGCTTGGCCCATCCGGACCCTCGGGTGCGGAAGAAGGCCATCGCTCACGTGCTCGAATGTATCGACATCATGAGGCAGATCGATTCCCGGGATCTGAGCCTGTGGCTTCCCGATGGCACCGATTATCCGGGGCAGGACGACTTTGTCGCCAGAAAGCGCCGTCTTGAGGAAAGCCTGAACGGGATTTACCGGCACCTCGGGCCGCACATGCGCTTGCTCATCGAATACAAGCTCTTCGAGCCGGCCTTTTACTCGACGGATGTGCCCGACTGGGGAGCAGCCCTCTTGCATGCGCAAAAGCTGGGTCCGCAGGCATACGTGCTGGTCGACTTGGGCCACCACGCCCAGGGGGTCAACGTGGAGCAAATCGTGGCCTTCCTGTTGGACGAAGGAAGGCTTGGGGGCTTTCACTTCAACGCCCGAAAGTACGCGGACGATGACTTGACCACGGGTTCGATCAACCCGTACGAGCTCTTTCTCATTTACAACGAGCTCCTGGCGGCCGAAGAGCGAGCCAGCGGGTGGCTAGACGTCGCGTTCATGATTGACCAGAGCCATAACACCAAGCCCAAGGTGGAGGCCACCATTCAGTCCGTTTTGAACCTGCAGGAGGCGTACGCCCGCGCGCTTTTGGTTAATCGAGCACGACTACAGGAGGCCCAAGAGGCCTGTGACGTCATTGCCGCTGAAACCGAGCTTCTTAAGGCTTTCCGGCGTGACGTGACCCCGCTCCTGGTAGAAGTTAGACGTGAGTTGGGTGTACCGATTGACCCACTAAGGGAGTACCGTTCGAGTGGGTATGTTGAAGCGAGCGCTGCCGCGAGAGGGTAGGAGGGGATAGTCGCTGGCGTGCAGGCTGATAGCTACACGAAGGGGGGGATGCACAGGGAAAGGTCCGGCCTTTCCAGCCGTCTTGTCAAGGGTAGCTCGTGACCGTGCACCCGAACCAAGTGGTCACGAGGTCATGCGGTCGGAGACATCCGAAACCCATGCTTAAGGGGGCGCTGGTTAAATATGAGGAAGAGACTCCTGGGGCTTGTTTACCTGGCGGCCATCGCTGTGTTCGCTTGGAGCAACCTCGCGTTAGCTCAGCTTCCTGCCGGCGTACCGAGAAACGAAACCCTCATCGTCGACCAGATTTTTCGCTATAGCGTACCGCGGAACTTTAACCTCTGGATCGCAGGTCCACCCAGCCCGACTAGGCAAGCGCTGATCATGGATACGCTTTGGTATATCGACCAGCAGACGGGCAAATGGATCAACTCCTTGGCCGAGTCGGAGCCAGCTTACAATGCAGACTATACGCAAATGACGGTGAAACTGAAGATAGGAGTCTATTGGAGTGACGGTGTGGAGTTCACGGCAGACGATGTCGTGTTCACTGTAAAGAACTTGATGGCTAACCCTGGGATGCTGTGGTCCTCCGAGCTAAATTCGTATGTTGCGAGTGTCGAGAAGGCTGACAACTATACGGTTGTTTTCCGCCTGAAAAAACCATATCCCCGGTTCCACTATTTGTTTACGGCGCGCTACAACGCAATCTACATGCAACCGAAGCATGTCTGGGAAAAGGTGAAGTCGCCGTTCGAATACACCTTCTGGCCTCCAGTCTCGCTTGGGCCTTATGTCGTGAAAGATGCGGACCCAGCTGGATACTGGGAGCTCTTTGAACGGCGCCCGGACTGGCAAAGAACGGTACCGGGTATGCTCACCGGGCAACCAGGGCCACGGTTCATTCTCACTATTTTCTACGGTCCGGACGAAAAGAAAGTCATTGCCATGGCCCAGCACAATTTGGACGTGCTAATGGATCTTAACTTCGAAGCATTCCGAACCCTGTTAAGCAGAAGCTCGACGGCCCGATCCTGGTACAAGGAGTTCCCCTGGGCGTGGCCCGACGAGGTCGATGTTAGGTTCTTCGGGTTCAACTTCGAGAAATTGCCGTATTTCAAGAACCGCGATGTCCGATGGGCGTTGGCGCTTGCTCTCGACATCGTCGAGTTGCAGACGCAATACATCGGTGGCGTGGCCCGTGTGACGCCCATTCCGCAGCCTTCCACGCCCCTGCACATGAGGCACTATCATAAGCCGCTTGAATCCTGGTTGAAAGAGCTAACTCTTGAGCTTGATAAGGGAGAACGATTCAAGCCGTATGACGAAACGGTTCCGATGAAGATAGCTGATTGGGCGAGAAGGCAGGGGTACTCTGTACCCGACGAGCCAGAGGCGGTTAAGGCTCTATTCGGGATCGCGTGGTGGAAGTACGCTCCAGACATTGCGGAAAGACTGTTGAAGCGCAACGGTTTCTCGAGGGACGCTCGGGGCAAGTGGCTGCTGCCGGATGGATCGCCGTGGAAGTTCTCAATCTTGGCCGCGCCGGATGAAGTGGACGTGTTTCGGCTCGCAATCGGAGCCGCGGACCAGTGGAGAAGGTTTGGTATAGACGTCAGCGTTGAAACTCAGGAGCGGGATCCGTACTATACTCGTAACTCGGTCGGCGACTTCGAAGTAACCTCTGCGTGGGGATTTGGTGGAGGGTCTGGGGCGACGATGGCTCCAGACAAGTGGCCGTTTATACAACAGCTGCACTCGAGGTTCCTTCAGCGTGTTGGGAAGCCTGCAGTGGGGGCCTTTGGCGGGAATATAACGCGGGTTCAGTCGAAGGCCCTCGACGAAGTGATCGATCGGCTTGGGGCGGCTGCTCCAGGCGATCCGACGATCGTAGAGCTAGATAGGGAGTTTCTGAAGCTTTGGACGGAGAATATGTGGACGATAAGCACGATCAGCTTTAAGAAGTTCATTACCTTCGACGAGTACTATTGGACGAACTTCCCCACTGCCGAGAACCCTTATGGCCAACCGAACTACTGGTTCATGGGCTCACGGTTCGTACTGCCCTACCTTAAGCCGACAGGGAGGAAGTAAGGTGTAGAAGAGCGATGTTGTTCTGAACGAAGGGTGCCCCCCTCTTCCCCCGGGGTAGTCTTTGAGGGGAAGAGGGGGGCTGTCGACAATAGCGGGGATGGTAAGAGGCTATGGAGCTGGTGACGAGATACGTGTTGCCCCGCCTCATGCAGTGGCTCCTAGTGGTGTTCATCGGGGTCACGGTAGCT
>JBFMCJ010000020.1:0-8872 GCA_040754675.1 Bacillota bacterium | reverse complement strand
AACGGCCATGGGACGGCTTAGCACATACACGCTTATGAACGCGGAGGCGGCAGCCAAGCTTGAGCAGACTTTAAAGCAGCTATTCGGGCTAGAAGGAAGTTTGTGGTCCCAGTATGTAAGGTTTTGGAAGCGTCTTTTATCGTTGGATTTGGGGCCTTCGTTGAGCATGTTCCCGACGCCCGTCACGGAAGTCCTCAGGACGTCCCTTCCATGGACCGTCGCGTTGATGCTGACAGCAACCACTCTGGCCTGGCTGCTCGGAATAGTTTTGGGCACTATTTCAGGGTGGTACAGGGCCGCGCGCTGGGCCAGGATCCTCGATATCGTTATGATGACGCTGTACCCAGTTCCTTACTACATCGTTGCGTTAGCGCTGCTCTTGCTGTTGGCGTACGTTTTTCCTCTCTTTCCGCTCATGGGCGGGGCCGGCATTGGATTGGGGCCGGCGCTTAGCTGGACCTTTTTATCGAGCGCGGCGAAGCATGGGTTTCTCCCTGCCCTCTCCCTTGTTCTTGTCGCAACTGGATGGAGTTATCTCGGCCAGAAGGCGTTGGTTGCGAACCTCGTTTCCAGTGACTTTGTGACCTACGCCAGAATCGCCGGTGCGCCGACGCGTACGATACTCTTGCAGTACCTGATCAGGAACAGCCTTCTCCCGCAAGCCACTGACCTTGCCTTGTCACTGGGTAGCATTTTCAGTGGGGCCCTCGTTACGGAGTATGTATTTGCATATCCCGGGCTCGGTTACGTGCTCTATACCGCCATCCTACAAGGAGACTACAACCTCATGATGGGGATCGTCGTATTGTCAATCGCGGGCATTGCGACAGCTGCCCTGGCTGTAGATTTGATTTACCCGCTGCTGGATCCAAGGGTTCGCTACCGTTAGGGGGCCTCGGGTACATGGTCACGGTGTTAAGGAACCTTTTGAAGCATGACAGGCGCTTCGCTGCGGGGATGGTAATTACTGCGTTGGTGTTCGCCTTTGTGCCGCTGTCCTTGGTTTCCCCTTACACTGCGGACGAGCGGGGCTCTTTGCCGCGTGATTTACCGCCCTCGCTCAAGCACCCCCTGGGAACCAACTCACTGGGACAGGATGTCTTCTGGACGCTGACTTACGCGGTCAGAAACTCCTTGGTCATTGGCCTGTTGTCAGCGGTTCTTTCACGCGTCGTAGCGACGGCAACCGGGATTGCGTCAGGCTACCTGGGCGGAGTGCCTGACCGTGTTCTTTCTGCACTGACGGAGAGTCTTATTGTCATTCCCCGCTTACCCGTTCTCGTGCTCTTGTCGTTCGTCTTGAAGGGAAAGTTGACGCTTCTTGGAATAGGGCTCCTACTCGCACTTCTCGACTGGGCTTGGCCCTCTAAGCGGTATCGAGCGCAGATCCTTAGTTTGAAGGAGAGAGAATTTACCCGGACCGCGGTATTCTGCGGAATGAGTGGTGTCAAGATCGCGGTAAAGGAACACTTCCCCTTTCTGCTGCCGTACCTCATCGCTGATATGATAAGCGGCTTTGTGTGGGCCATAGGGATGGAGATCACCTTGGCCGTCCTAGGGCTTTCTGACCTGCTGACTCCCACCATCGGCACCGTTATTTACTGGGCAAACTATCATCAGGCCATGCTTAGCGGGCGTTGGTGGTGGATTACTCCGCCGGTTTTAGTGTCGATTATGGTGATTCTTGGCTTCTTCTTATTGTCGAACAGCGCCAGCGAATACCTTGACCCTAGGACCAGGCTGCAGCGCATTGTCGGCAAACGGCAAGGGTAGGCGAGGGACATGACGCTAGGCATGCCGATTCTTGAAGCTGAGGGCCTGAAGGCCTATTACATTGTAAGCGCCTATGGGGTCAAGCGAACAGTCAGGGCCGTAGACAACATCTTCTTGAGCATAAAGGAGGGCGAGGTTTTAGGCATAGCAGGCGAGTCCGGGAGCGGGAAGAGCACTCTGGTCAAGGCTTTGCTGGGACTCACGTGGCCACCGCTAACGATTACTGGCGGCACGGTGAGATACCGCGTGGCGGGGCAGCAGTTTGAGATACGGAGCGACAAAGGTGCGAGGGATCGAGGCATCGGTTGGGATACGGTGGCCTACATTCCGCAGGGCTCCATGAGTGTTCTGAACCCGGTACGCAGAATTAAGGACACGTTCCGCGATTTGGTTTACAAACACACCGGGCTTCCCGCAAATGAGTTTGAGAAAGCTGTCGAAGCACATCTGGAAGTGTTCGGTTTACCCAAGGAGGTGTTGCACGCGTTCCCACATCAGCTTTCCGGTGGAATGCGACAAAGGGTTACGATTGCGCTCGCCACCATCCTGAAGCCCAAGGTTATCTTTGCAGACGAGCCAACGACCGCACTCGACGTGGTGGTACAGAGAGGCGTCATCCATCTCTTGCGGCGAGTGCAGAGGGATGGCAATGCTGCGATGGTCCTTGTGACGCATGACATGGCGGTGCATGCACAGCTGGCGGATCGCATCGCGATAATGTACGCGGGCAAGGTTATCGAAGAGGGGTCGGTGGGGGATGTCTTCCGCAACCCGTTACATCCCTACACCGAATACTTAATACGATCTGTTCCACAAATCGGAGATCGGTCACCGCGGATTGGCCTCGGTGGTGCCCCGCCGAGACTGGATAGCCTCCCACGCGGGTGCAGCTTTCATGAGCGGTGTCCACATGCCAGGCCCATCTGCCGTGAGGGCGTTCCCGCGTTGGTCGGGGTGGGCAACGGCCACAAGGTAGCCTGCTTCCTACATTCGGAGGTGTAAGAGAGTGCCGAGCAGGGATAACAGCCTCATGGCGGCACGACATGTCAGCAAACGATTCAGGATCAGGCGTGGGCTCTCCGCCACAGACTTGGTCGCCGTTAACGAGGTCTCCCTTGACATTGGCTATGGGGGGCCGGAGATTTTAGCACTGGTGGGCGAAAGCGGGAGCGGGAAGTCCACATTTGCATACTCGATACTCGGGCTGGTGGAGCCAACGACGGGCTCCATCATGTACAAAGGTCAGGACGTGGCGAAGGTAATCCGAACGGCTAGCCGTATGTGGTTCAGGAAAGAGGTTCAGCCGGTCTTCCAGAACCCCTTCGATACCTTTAATCCGCTCCGGAAGGTCGAATCGTACTTGTACGAAACTGTCTTCAACTACGGCGTCGCCGAAAAAGCAGCCGACGCTGAGAAGGTAATAGAGGAGGCACTGGAGGCAGTAGGGTTGTCGTGGGGAGATGTTCTAGGCAAGTACCCGCACGAATTGTCTGGTGGGCAGCTTCAAAGGTGTTCGGTAGCTCGAGCACTTCTTACGGGCCCCTCCCTAATTGTAGCTGACGAACCGGTGTCGATGATAGACGCATCCCTTCGGATGTCCATTGTTAACCTCTTCAAAAACCTAAAGGAAGAGCGGGGGATAACCGTACTGTACATTACACACGATCTCTCAACGGCCTACTATGTGAGCGACCGGGTTGCCGTAATGCTGCGAGGCACTTTGGTGGAGGCGGGGGCGACGGAGGAGATTTTCAGCAAGCCACTGCACCCATACACGAGGGTTCTGCTTGAGTCAGTGCCAGCACCCGATCCGAACCGACGATGGGCGGGAGAGGTGAAGCTCCCAACGCTTGAGCTCAAGGAGTTCGCGCGGCAAGGGTGCAAGTTTATAGATAGGTGCCCGTATGTGCACCGGATCTGTTACAGCCAGAAACCCGAAACTCGTCTTATCGGCGGAAGGTATGTAATGTGTCACTTCGCAGAAGACATCGAGAGGAAGCAACGAGGCGCGGCTGCGCCGTTAATGGAGGTGAAAAGCCCTCGCACCAAAGGCTAGCTTGGCAAAGACGGCGGTTTGAGAGGCAAAGAGTAGGGCTTGCGGGAGACGCATAGTTTAGCTTCTGCCGTCAGAAGGGGGAACTTGTCCAATGACCTTTGCTTCCGACGCCCGAGCAACGTCCGCTATCCGCGCGACTGGGCTCCGTTGTGAATACGTCTCGAACCCAATCGGGCTTGACGAGATGAGATCTCGGTTTTCGTGGGTTGTGGACCACCCCGAGCGTGGCCAGCGGCAGACTGCGTATCAAATCCTTGTGGCAAGTAGCCTGCAAAAGCTGAGTCGAAATGAGGGGGAAATGTGGGATAGCGGGAAGGTAGAATCGTCCGAGTCGACGAATATCGTCTACTCCGGTAGACCGCTCGAAAGCAGGCAAGTTTACTACTGGGCGGTTAGACTCTGGGACAAGGAGGGCCGGCCTGGGCCGTACAGTGGCGCAGCAACGTTCGAGATGGGGCTTCTCCAGGAAGAGGAGTGGGGAGCGAGTTGGATCACCGCCCCCGAAACGATTTCGGGCGCGCCGCTTTTGCGCAAGGAATTTGTTGTCCACGGATTCCCCGAGCGCGCCAGGGTGTACATCGCGGGACTTGGGTACTACGAGCTGAGACTCAACGGACAAAAAGTGGGGGACAGGGTTCTCGATCCTGCCCAGACCGATTATGATAAGCTCGTGCTGTATGCCACCTACGATGTCACCCGTATGATTCAGCCCGGACGCAATGGTATTGGGGTCATCCTCGGCAACGGCCGTTATTCACCTCCCGATGTCGTCGTTGAAAGAAACCCTGGCGATCTGCGTAAATATGGTCGAACCCCGGTGCTCATTTTGCAGTTGTACCTTCTGTTTTCCGATGGTACGAGCATGACCATCACTACTGACGAGACTTGGCGTGCGGCTCTCGGCCCAATTGTCTTCAACGACATTTATGATGGCGAGGTTTATGACGCCAGACTCGAACGACCGGGCTGGGACATGCCCGGGTACGACGATTCCGAGTGGCAGCCTGCGGTTAGGGCATCAGATCCGCCTAAGGGGAAGCTGGTCTCCTCTGCCGCGTATCCCCCTATCAAGATCACGAAGACGTTGCCGGCTCGGGAGATTACCTCCCCACGCCCCGGAGTTTATGTCGTGGACTTTGGTCAGAATTTGACCGGGTGGGTGAGGCTACGAGCGTCGGGCCCGCGGGGTGCAGAGGTACGGGTGCGGTACGCCGAGATCCTTAACCCCGATGGGACGTTAAACACCGCTCCGAATCGATCCGCCAAAGCTACGGACGTTTACATCCTCAAGGGAGAGGGCGAGGAGGTCTACGAGCCCCGATTCACGTATCACGGTTTTCGCTACGCAGAGATAACAGGCCTTGCCGGCGTTCTGACGACTTGGAGCGTGGAGGCTCGCGTCGTGCATTCCGCGGTCAGTGAAGCGGGAGGCTTTCATTGCTCAAATCCCCTTATCAACAGGATCCACGAACTCGTACGTTGGGGCCAGGTCAGCAACCTCATGAGCGTTCCGACTGACTGCCCACAGCGCGATGAACGGATGGGCTGGATGGGAGACGCACAACTCACGGCAGAAGAAGCGATTCACAACTTCGACATGGCTGGGTTTTACACGAAGTGGATCGACGACATCAAGCACGCTCAAGGAAAGGATGGAAGCGTGCCAAGTGTAGTTCCTCCCTATTGGAGCAAGTTCCCGGCGGATCCGGCCTGGGGAACGGCGTGCGTGACCATTCCGTGGTACGTCTACCTGTATTACGGGGATCGCCGGATTCTTGAGCGAAGCTACGCTGTGATGCAGAAGTGGGTGGCGTTTCTGGAGAAGAGCTCTAAGGAACATATCGTCGGTGGGCAATACGGGGATTGGTGTCCGCCTGGACACGTTCGCTCCGTGGACACGCCGGTGGAATTGGTCGGCACCTACTACTATTATCATGACACCTTGCGCCTTTCCCAGATTGCTCGGGTGCTAGGCAGGGAGTCCGACGCGAAGATGTATGCCGAAAAGGCAGAGCAAATCAAAGAGGCGTTCAATAAGGCGTTCCTGAGGGAGGGTCGCTACGTTAGCTTGGGAGAACAGTGGTACCTCCGGCTAATCCCCGAAACGGCTCCTGAAGACGAAAAACGCAGGCAAGCTGAAGAAATGGCGAAGGTATTTGGCGTTTACAGCCAAACAGCCAACGTCTTTGCTTTGTCCCTCGGGCTGGTTCCCGACCAGCATCGCCAGAACGTGGTCGACACACTCGTTCACGACATTACCGTCATCCATGGACACCACCTCAACACCGGCATCGTGGGGACGAGATACCTTCCCGATGTGCTCACTGAACACGGCCATGCCGAGCTTGCGTACAGACTCGTTACGCAGACGACTTATCCCAGCTGGGGGTACATGATCAAGGAAGGCGCAACGACGCTATGGGAGCGGTGGGAGTACCTGGACAATGTCGGCATGAATTCGCATAACCATATTATGCTGGGTAGCATCGATGCCTGGTTCTATCGAGTCATTGCTGGCATCCGGCTTGCAGCTCCTGGCTGGCAAAAGGTACACATCAAACCCACCCCGCTGGGGGATCTCAAACACGCAGGTGCCTCCGTCCATACTGTTAGAGGCCTTGTGGCGTCGAAATGGGTTCGGCGCGACAGGGAGTTCGTTCTTCAGGCAGCGATACCGACGAACGTCGAGGCCGAGGTCTGGGTGCCTAAGCTTGGTATGCGGCAGGTTGTGGTCAGAGAAGGCGGCGCAATCGTCTGGGAAAAGGGGCAGCTCGCATCGGGTGCAGTTCCTGGCATCGTGAGTGGTCGCGAAGAACGCGACCACGTGGTGTTTGAGGTAGGCTCGGGTCAATATGAGTTCGTGCTCACAGGGGAGTAGCCCTTGAGCAAAGCTATGCCCGCTTCGGCCGGGAGCAGACAGACCGGGGTACTGTGCATTCCGAGCGTAGGAAAGCCGCACAGGAGGATGGCGGAGAGTCGAGCGTAGGCGAAATCGTTGGCACGGGGCAAACGGAAGGAAGCGAAAGGCCCTGACGGTTTGCTGCGAGCCACGGGGCCCTGGCCAATGAAAATGGGGGAAGGGTGTTATCGAGATGGAGTATCGCTGCCTGGGACGCTCTGGGCTCAAGGTGAGCGAGCTTTGCCTGGGCGCCATGACCTTCGGGCGTGAGGCCTCGGAAGAGGAGAGCCGCCGGATGATGGACCGTTTTGCCGAAGTCGGCGGCAACTTCATCGACACGGCCAACGTCTACACGCGGGGCGTGTCGGAGGAGATCGTTGGTCGGTGGCTGAAGACCAGGCGTCGCGAGGACTTCGTCATCGCGACCAAGGTGCGCTTCCCCATGGGGGAAGGGCCCAACGACGTCGGGCTCAGCCGCAAGCACATCCTGGCGGAAGTGGAGGTAAGCCTGCGCCGGCTCGGCACGGACTACATTGACCTCTACCAGGTGCACTGTTGGGACCCGGCCACGCCGCTTGAGGAGACGTTGTCCACGCTCAACGACCTCGTGCGCCGGGGCCTGGTGCGCTACATCGGAGCCAGCAACTTCAGCGGCTGGCAGCTGCAGAAGGCCCTCGACATCAGCCGCGCCAACGGTTGGGAGCCGTTTGTCTCGCTTCAACCGCAGTACAACCTGCTGTGCCGCTCGACCGAATGGGAGCTGATCCCCGTCTGCTTGAACGAAGGCCTCGGGGTCATTCCGTGGAGCCCCCTGCGCGGCGGCTGGCTGAGCGGGAAGTACCGCCGGGGCATGACGGCCCCTCCGCCCGACACCCGGGTGGAAGAGGCGGAGCGCCAGGGCTGGGGCGAGCGGTGGAGCCGTTACAACAACGAGTACACGTGGCGGGTCATCGATGCGCTGTTCGAGGTGGCCCGCGAGGTTGGCAAGACCCCGGCTCAGGTGGCCATCCACTGGCTGCTCCAGAAGCCGGGGGTCACGGCGCCCATCATCGGAGCTCGCAATCTCCAGCAGCTGGAGGACAACCTGGCCGCCGCAGGCTGGCGCCTGGAACGCGCGCTGGTGGAGAAGCTCGACCAGGCCAGCGACGTGGAGCTTCCGTACCCGTACGACTTCATTGCGGACGCAAGCCGGCGGCGCTGAGCCCAGGAGGGACGGGTGAGGCGTGTCGGAGCACCTGCTGACGCTTCCGGGACTGACCGTGCCGGCCCGCATCGCTGGCGCACCCCGTGCCACCGCCGGAGGGGTGCTCTTGCCACGAGGTCCGGTGGCCGTGCTGCATCCCTTCGGTACGACCCGCTTTTACCGCCACGGGTGGCATTCGTGGAGCCCGGTGGACTGGGTGAGCCTGGCCTGGCGGCCCGAGCTGCCGGCCGTGCCCCGTGATCGCTACGGTACATGGGCGATGACGCAGGACACCTGACGGGTGCGCGCCACGGCGGAAGCGGCGTGGGCGCAGTCGAAGCGCCGGACGGCCGCGTGCTTTTGTTGGGCGCGCTGGGCGTCGGGGCCAGGGTCGAGGCGGACGAAGAGGTGCTGCGGGGCTTCTTCGAGGAGGGCTCCGGCGAGCAGGCGGAAGAGGCTTCGCCGGATGGGTGGTTCGTGGGATACGGGGACCCGGTCAGCGTGTTCGCCCGGTATGCGGAACTCCTGGGCGAAAGGCTCGGGAAGCGGGGCGCCGGCTCAGCACCCCGCGTGTGGTGCAGCTGGTACAGCTTTTACCGGGACATCTCCGCAGCACAGATGGCCGAGGTCCTGCAGGGACTTCAGGGGCTTGCGTTTGACGTCTTTCAAATCGACGACGGCTGGCAGCGGGAGATCGGGGAGTGGGAGGCCAACGAGCGGTTCCCCTCGGGCATGGCGGCCATGGCCGAGCGCATCCGGAGGGCGGGCTTCAAGCCCGGCCTGTGGATCGCGCCGTTCATCGTGGCGCCGCGAAGCCGGCTGTACCGGGAACATCCCGAATGGCTGCTGAAGGACGCAGACGGGCGCCCCGCCGTGGCGGGGTACAACTGGGGGGATTACTACTACGCGCTGGACACCACCCGCCCCGAGGTCGGGAAGTGGCTGGGCGAGCTGATCCGGC
>JBFMCJ010000019.1 GCA_040754675.1 Bacillota bacterium | reverse complement strand
ACACCATCATCGGGGCGGGCGCCGCGGAGGGAGCCATCGACGCCTCCAATATCCTCAAGCCGGCCCTTGCCCGGGGCGAGCTGCAGTGCATCGGCGCCACCACGCTGGACGAGTACCGCAAGCACATCGAGAAGGACGCGGCGCTGGAGCGTCGCTTCCAGCCCATCATGGTCGATGAGCCGACGGTGGAGGAGACCATCGCGATCCTGCAGGGCTTGCGGGACCGCTACGAGGCGCACCACCGGGTGAAGATCAGCGACGAGGCGCTGGTGTCGGCAGCCCGGCTGTCGGACCGGTACGTGAGCGACCGCTTCCTGCCTGACAAGGCCATCGACCTGGTGGACGAGGCGGCGTCCAAGGTCAGGCTGCAGGCGCTGGTGGCGCCGCCGGAGCTGAAGCAGCTCGAGGAGGCCATCCAGGAGATCCAGACCGAGAAAGAGGCGGCCATCAAGAACGAGGAGTTTGAAAAGGCCGCGGGGTTGCGGGACAAGGAGCAGCGCATGCGCGAGGAGCTGGAGCGCAAGCGCCAGGAGTGGAAGAACTCGCGCAGCCGCACCGAGGGCGTCGTGAGCGCCGAGGACATCGCCCAGGTCGTCTCGGCCTGGACGGGCATCCCGGTCTCCAAGCTGCAGCAGGAGGAGACGGAGAGGCTGCTGCACCTGGAGGAGGTGCTGCACCAGCGGGTGGTGGCCCAGGACGAGGCCATCGACGCGGTGTCGCGGGCCATCCGCCGCGCCCGGGCCGGCCTGAAGGACCCGAAGCGGCCCATCGGCTCGTTCATCTTCCTGGGGCCGACGGGCGTCGGCAAGACGGAGCTCGCCAGGGCGCTGGCCGAGGCGCTGTTCGGCGATGAGGACGCGATGATCCGCATCGACATGTCTGAGTACATGGAGCGCCACACGGTGTCGCGCCTGGTGGGCGCACCGCCGGGCTACGTGGGTTACGAGGAGGGGGGCCAGCTCACCGAGCGGGTCCGGCGCCGGCCGTACTCGGTGATCCTGCTCGACGAGATTGAAAAGGCGCACCCTGAGGTGTTCAACATCCTGCTCCAGGTGCTGGAAGACGGCCGGCTGACGGACGCCAAGGGGCGCACGGTGGACTTCCGCAACACCGTGGTCATCATGACCTCCAACGTGGGCGCCCAGGAGATCCACCGCCAGGCGCGGCTGGGCTTCCGCGCCACGCAGGACGAGAAAGACGCCTACGAGACCATGAAGAAGAAGGTGCTGGAAGAGCTGCGGCGCACGTTCAGGCCCGAGTTCCTCAACCGCATCGACGAGGTCATCGTCTTCCACGCGCTCAACAAGGAGCACATCCGCCAGATCATCGACATCATGCTGAAGCGGGTGGGGCAGGACCTGAAGGAGCGGGGCATCAAGGTGGAGTTCACCGACGCCGCCAAGGAGGTGCTGGCGGACGAGGGCTTCGACCCGGACTTCGGGGCGAGGCCGCTGCGCCGGGCCATCCAGCGGCTGGTGGAAAACCCGCTGTCGGACGAGATGCTGAAGGGCAAGTTCAAGGAAGGCGACGTCATCGTGGTGGACGCCGTGGACGGCAGCATCACGTTCAACAAGAAGGAGGAGATGGCACCTCAGGCATCGCGGGCGTAAGGGGCGCCCGGCGCGGGCACCCTTTGAGCCGGGAAGGAGGCCGTCTTGGGCATGGAGGCAGGCGCGTGGCGGCCGCTGTCCGGCGACGGCGAGGAACGTGGGCCTGACGGCGGGACTGACGGGCGGGCGGCGGGCCCGAGGGGGGCAGCCGGGCCGCCCAAGGTGGGCATCGTGGGCACCGGGCTCGTGGGGTCCACGATCGCCTACACGATCCTGGTGCGGGGCCTTCACTGCGAGCTGGTGCTGGTGGACATCAACCGGGCCAAGGCGGAGGGGGATGCCATGGACCTCAACCACGGCATCCCCCTTGCCGCGCCCATACCCATCCGGGCGGGCGACTACGCCGACCTGGCGGGTGCCGCCGTGGTCATCGCCTCTGCCGGGGTGGCGCAGCGCCCGGGCGAGACCCGGCTGCAGCTCTTGCAGCGAAACGCGGCCGTGATGGCGGACGTGGCGCAGAAGGTGGTGCAGTTCGCGCCGCACTGCGTGCTGGTGGTCGTCACCAACCCGGTGGACGTGCTGAGCTACATCGCCTGGAAGCGATCGGGCCTGCCCGCCTCACGGGTCCTCGGTTCGGGGACGCTTTTGGACACCATGCGGCTGCGCTACCTCCTGGGCGAGTACTTCGGCGTCGACCCGAGGAGCGTGCACGCCTACGTTCTCGGCGAGCACGGCGACACCGAAATGGTGGCGTGGAGCCTGGCGCACATCGCGGGGGTTCGCCTGAAGGAGCTGGGAGCGGCCTGGGAACGGGCCGTGCGCGAGGGCACGCTCGAGCGTATCTTCGAGCAGGTGCGAAGTGCCGCCTACGAGATCATCCACCGCAAAGGGGCCACCTACTACGCCATTGGGCTGGCGGTGACGCGGCTTGTGGAGAGCATCCTGCAAAACCAGCACTCGGTGCTCACCGTCTCCACCTACGTGGACGGCTGGCAGGGGATCCAGGACGTCTACCTGGGCATGCCCTGCGTGGTGGGCTCCTCGGGCGTCGAGCGCATGATCGAGCTGCCGCTTGCGCCCGAGGAGCTGGATGCGTTGCGCCGGTCGGCTTCGGTGCTGCGCCAGGCTGCCCTGGAGGCGGCGGAAGTCATCCAGTAGGCCGCGGCGATGACCGCCGCACCCGCCCAGAATGGCGCCTCGAGTCCCGCCGTGTCGCCGAGCATGCCCCCGATGAACGGGCCCGCCACGGCCCCCATGCCGTTGATGGCCTGCAGCACCCCGAACGTGCGGCCGCGGTGGCTGGCCGGCGTGCTGCGCGCGATCAAGACGCCCGATGAGACCACCACGACGCTGGCTGCGAGCCCGAAGGCGAAGCGGATGGCCGCCAGGTACAGGGGGTGGGCGATCAGGCCCTGCAGGGCGTGGAGCACGGCGGCTACCGGAATCCCGGCCCGGAGCGCCGCCATGGGGGTGCGGTCGGCCCAGCGCGATGCCGCCGGGGCACCGATGGCGGTGGCAAGCCCGGCCGCCGCGTAGACGGCCCCGGTGGTGATGGCCGCGTTTTGCGCGACCAGGCTCGCCACATACAGCGGAAGCGTGGGCTGCGTCATCAACTGGGCCGTGGCGAAGAGGAAATGCACGGCGAACAGGACCGAGAGCCGCCGGTCTGCCAGCACCTTCCGCACGTCCGAGACCACCCGGGGCCCCAGCCGGTCCCACCGGATCTGGCGGGTGCGGTCGGCCAGCTCTTCCTGCACCCCGCCCACGAATGGCAGTATACCCGCCACCCCTAAGAGGGCGGCGGCGAGGAGTATCGCGCCGCGCGGGCCGAGCAGCTCGGCGGCTGCCCCGCCGATGAGGGGGCCAGTGATGACGCCGGCCGCCCCGACGGCCTGCAGCGTTCCCAGCGCCCGGCCCAGGTACGAGTCGGGCGTGTTGGAGGCAACGAGCACGTTGGCGGCGGGGATGTAGCCTGCCAGAAGCCCGTTGAGGGCACGCCACGCGGCCAGTTCCCAGATGGAGTGCGAGTACGCCATGAAGGCGTAGGTGACGGCGATGCCGATGCCGGCCCTCAGCATCATGGGGCGCTTGCCGACCTGGTCGGCCAGGGAGCCCCACACAGGCGCCATCAGGCTCGACGTCAGGAAGTTGACGGCGAAGACGATGCCCGACCACAACGCGACGTTGGAGAAGACGCCCACTTCCACCACGAGGGCAGGTAAGAACGGCGTCACGATGGAGAAGCCCACCGACGCGATGAAGACGCCAGCGGCCACGATAGCGAGGTTGCGTTGCCAGTTGACCACGGTGTCTGATAAGCCCGGGGCCTATTTAACCACACCGCTGCCCGGCGCGCCACCCCGGCTCCTGCCGCTGCGATGGTATAATGGGCGCAAGGCAAAGGCTCGCCGGCCGGACGCCCCCGCCGGATCAGAAAGAGAGGTGCCCCGTTCACACAACCGTGCAGCACACTGTCTTTTCGGGCATCCAGCCCAGCGGTACCATCCACGTCGGAAACCTCCTGGGAGCCATCCGCAACTGGGTTGAGCTGCAGGATCGTTACCCGTGCTACTTCTGCGTCGTGGACCTGCACGCCATCACGGTCCCCTACGACCCCCGCGAGATGCCCGGGCGGGTCCGGGACGGCGTCTTGCTCAACGTCGCAGCCGGACTCGACCCCGAGCGGTCCGTCATTTTCGTGCAGTCGCAACTTCCCGAGCACGCGGAGCTGGCGTGGCTGTTCAACTGCATCACTCCGTTGGGGCAGCTGCAGCGCATGACGCAGTTCAAGGACAAGGCCCGCCAGCATTCCGAGGCGGTGAACGCCGGGCTCCTCAACTACCCGGTGCTGCAGGCGGCCGACATCCTGCTTTACAAGGCCGACCTGGTGCCGGTGGGCGAGGACCAGGTGCAGCACATTGAACTCTCCCGCGACATCGCCCGGCGCTTCAACCACCTGTTCGGGCAGACCTTTCCGGAGCCGGAAGCGTATCTGACAGGCGGGGCGCGCATCATGTCGCTCAGCGAGCCGACCCGCAAGATGTCCAAGAGCGAGCCGGAGGGCGCCGTCAGCCTGCTGGATCCGCCCGAGGTGGTCAGGGAGAAGGTGCGGCGGGCCGTCACCGACCCGGGCCCGGGTGGAGGCGAGATGAGCCCGGGGGTGCGTAACCTCTTCACCCTGCTGGACCTGACCGCTCCGGCCGGCGTGCGGGCACACTTCAAGGACGCGTACGAAAAGGGCACCATCCGGTACGTGGAACTGAAGCAGGCCCTGGCCGACGCGCTGGTCTCATTGCTTGCACCGATTCAAGAGCGCTACCGGGAACTCTCGTCTCGCCCGAACGTGTTCGAAGAGATTACGTCCGCCGGCGCCGAACGCGCCCGCCGGGTGGCCAGAGAGGTCATCCGCGAGGTGAGGGATCGGATGGGCCTGAACGGCGTTCCAGGGCGCTGTTAGCCCGTTCGTGCGGCTGATCCCGTACGACCAAGAGCCAGGAGGAGGTCATCAACCCATGAGGAGCGTGGTGCTCGCCGGGGCGGCGCGGACGCCCATCGGAGCGTTCATGGGCGCTTTGAGCCCGCTTTCAGCCCCACAACTGGGAGCTGTCGCCATCCGGGGCGCCCTGGAGCGGGCGGGCATCGCCGCGCAGGACGTCGACGAGGTCATCATGGGAAACGTGCTGGCCGCGGGACTCGGGCAGGCGCCGGCGCGGCAGGCGGCCCTCTTCGCGGGGCTACCTCGTAAAGTTGAATGCCTGACTATCAACAAGATGTGCGGCTCCGGTTTGAAAGCGGTTATGATCGCGGCCCAGGCCGTCATGTGCCGCGATGCAGACGTGGTGGTGGCGGGCGGCATGGAGAGCATGTCGAACGCGCCCTACGTCATCCCGGGAGCCCGGGGGGGCCTGCGCATGGGCCACGCCCGGCTCATCGACACCATGATTCACGACGGGCTGTGGGACGTCTACAACGATTGCCACATGGGCAGCTGCGCCGAACTGCTGGCCGAGCGGATGCAGATCTCCCGGGAAGAGCAGGACGAGTACGCGCTGGAGAGCTACCGCCGGGCCCAGGAGGCCATCCAAAGCGGGCGCTATGCCAGGGAGATCGTTCCGGTGCAGGTGCAGGGCCGCAAGGGCGAGAGCACCGAGGTGACCACCGACGAGGAGCCGGGGCGGCTGGTGGAGGCGCGCTTTCGCCAGCTCAAGCCGGCCTTCAAGGACGGCGGCACGGTCACGGCCGGCAACGCCTCCAGCATCAGCGACGGGGCCGCGGCGGTGGCCGTGCTGGCGGAGGAGAAGGCGGCACGGTTGGGGGTTCGGCCGCAGGCGAGGGTGGTGGCCCAGGCCGCGGCGGCCATGGACCCCGAGTGGTTCACGCTGGCGCCCATTGCCGCCATCCAGAAAGTTCTGCACAGGGCCGGGCTTTCGGTCGAGGAGATCGACCTGTTCGAAATCAACGAGGCGTTCTCGGTGGTGCCGATGGCCGCCATCCGGGAGTTGAAGCTGGATCCCCGGCGGGTCAACGTCCGCGGCGGGGCCGTCGCGCTCGGGCACCCCATCGGTGCAAGCGGCGCCAGGGTGCTGGTCACCCTCATCCACGCCATGGAGGAGCGGGGCGCCCGCAGGGGGCTGGCCGCGCTGTGCATTGGGGGCGGCGAGGCCGTGGCCATGGTGGTGGAGCGTGCCGGCTAGCCCTCGCCGGAAGAGGAGGCCGCCTGGTCAGCCGATGGGAAGGCCGGGCGGGCAGGGGCGCTCGGGCTGCAGGAGCACCACGCCGCCGCCCGGCTCCATGGCACCCAGGACCAGCACCTCGGACTTGAAGCCCGCGACGATCTTGGGCGGGAAGTTGACCACGGCCACCACCAGCCGGCCGGCGAGATCCTCGGGGGTGTAGTGGTCGGTGATCTGGGCGCTTGAGGTGCGGGTGCCCAGAGACGGCCCGAAGTCGATGCGAAGCTGATACGCCGGCCTGCGAGCGCCCCGGGCGGGGCGGGCCTCGACGATGCGCCCCACGCGGATATCCAGCTGCTGGAAGAGTTCGACGCCGACGGTGGGCTTCATGGCATACCCCCCTGAGTAGCTTCCTGGTTCACCTTTCTCGGGATCTGCGTTGTGAGCCAGGGCAGTCTGGTGCTATAATCTTTAAGCGCGACATTCATGCGGAGCCGGAGCCGCGGGGCCGGTTGTGGGGGCTCTTGGAAGTGGAGTGAAAGGTGCCCACTTGACAGAAAACCGCGACGATGCGCTGACCCGGGTGCTTCGGATGGTGTCGCCCGGCACTCCTCTCCGGGAAGGCCTCGAAAACATCCTCCGGGCCCGCACGGGTGCCCTCATCGTGGTTGGGGACAGCCCCCAGGTGCTGGAGCTCGTGGACGGGGGCTTCCACGTCGACACCGAACTCAACCCGTCGGCCTTGTATGAGCTGGCCAAGATGGACGGAGCCATCATTCTCAGTTCCGATGGCCTGCGGATCTTGTACGCCAACGCCCAGTTGAACCCGGATCCCATGATCCCCACCTTCGAGACGGGCACCCGCCACCGCGCGGCAGAACGGATGGCCAAGCAGACGGGCGAACTGGTGATCTCCATCTCCCAGCGGCGCAACATGGTCACCCTGTACAAGGGCGACATCAAGTATGTACTGCGCGACCTGGGCGTGATCCTGGCCAAGGCCAACCAGGCCCTCTCCACGCTGGAGCGCTACCGCACGGTGCTGGAGCAGGCGCTGGTCAATTTGTCGGCGCTGGAGTTCGAAGACCTGGCCACGCTCATGGATGTGGCCACCGTGCTGCAGCGGGCCCAAATGGTGGAGCGGATCGCAGGGGAGATCCGCCGGTACGTGGTTGAACTGGGTACCGAGGGCCGGCTGGTCGAAATGCAGCTGGAGGAGCTCTTAAGCGAGATCGAGGACGAAGGCCTCCTGGTCTTCCGGGATTACTGGGTGGCCCAGGACGGCCGCCACCCGGACGAGGTATGGGAGGACCTGTGCCGCCGGACGGAGCAGGACGAGATTCCCGACGTTGCCCTCGTTGTCAAATCCATGGGCCACGGACAGGCCCCGTCCCTGGACATGTCCGTGACGCCAAGAGGCTACCGGATCCTGCACAAGATCCCCCGGCTTCCGATGCCCGTCGTCGAAAACCTTGTAAAGAAGTTTCAGCACCTGCCCAACATTCTGACCGCTTCGATCGACCAGTTGGACGACGTCGAGGGGATCGGCGAAGTTCGTGCCAAGGCCATCAAGGAAGGCCTGCACCGCCTGAGGGAGCAGGTGCTCCTGGACCGGCACCTCTAGCACCGCCCTCGAAGCGGCGTCCCGCACGTGAGACGAAGAAAGAACGAGTAGTTTAGCGCGAGGACGAGCTAGTTTTCAGTAACTTCGTGTGATTCTCTCTCAGGCCCTTATGAATGCTGTAGTTTGACAATAGGCGTCACGAGTGATACGATGGCGAAGGGCGCGGCGTCCGTATCGGACGGGGGGTTCGAGGGTCCGTTGGTTCAGTTTAAAGTCGGCGACAAGGTCGTCTACCCGATGCACGGGGCGGGTGTCATCGAGGCCATCGAGGAGCGCGAGGTGCTCGGCCAGCGCCAGCAGTACTACATCATGAAGCTCCCGATGGGCGACATGCAGGTCATGATCCCGCTGCGCAGCGTCGAAGAGGTGGGCCTGCGCGAGGTCATCAGCCCCGAGGAGGTCAGCCGCGTCTTCGACGTGCTCCAGGGCGAGAAGACCAAGATGTCCCAGAACTGGAATCGCCGATACCGGGCGAACCTCGAAAAGATAAAGAGCGGCGACATCTTCGAGGTGGCCGAGGTCGTGCGCAATCTGTCCATCCGGGACAAGGAGAAGGGCCTGTCCACGGGTGAACGGCGCATGCTGGAAAGCGCCCGGCAGATCCTGATCTCGGAGCTGGTGCTGGCGCAGGGTATACCCGCCGCTGAAGTGGAACGGCGCATCAACGAAGTGCTGGGATAATGGCCTGGGTGTGTAATGCACGGGGGTGAGCGCACGGCATGCTCTCGGCCGTGCTGCGGTGGCTTTTTGCCGTCCTGGGTGGTGTGGCCGGCTATCGTCTTGGGTTCGTCCTGCTGACCGCCGACCTGGTTCCCGGACTCGACCTGCAAGCGGCGTCTCACCGGTTCGTCCTGCCCCTGGCTATGACGCTGCTCGGAGCGCTGTCCGGGGCGGGGGTGGCCCGGTGGGTCGAGGCGGCGCTGGGCGCGGTGACGGCGCGGCTTCACCGCACCCCTGTGCAGGACCTCATCTGGGGCACCATCGGGATGCTGGCAGGGCTGGTGATCGCCCTTCTCATCACGCTGCCCATTCCCCGCAACATGCCGGTGGTGGGTGACCTCATCCCGCTTCTGGTAACCGCGGGGGCCGCCTACGTCGGCATGATGGTGGGCGTTCGCAAGCGGGAGGAGCTGAGCGGGGCTTTCCTGCTGCGCCGCCGCCCCAGAGCCGAGGCGGGGGCCGAGCAGGCCGGGGCGGCTTCCGGCGAGGTCGTCCGGCCGGTGCTCCTTGACACCAGCGCCATCATCGACGGGCGCATCGGCGACGTGTGCCGCACCGGGTTCGTGGAAGGGACGCTGGTGGTGCCGAGCTTCGTCATCCAGGAACTCCAGCGGGTGGCCGACTCGTCCGACCCCGTGCGGCGCAACCGCGGCCGGCGCGGCCTGGACATGTTGAGCAGGCTGCAGAAGGAGCCCCGCGTGCGGGTGGAGATCGTGGAGGCCAACGGGCGGGGCGACGTGGACCTGCGCCTCATCAAGCTGGCGCAGCGCATGGGCGCCCGGGTGGTCACGAGCGACTTCAACCTCAACAAGGTCGCGTCGCTGCATGGGGTTAGCGTTCTCAACGTGAACGAACTCGCCAATGCGCTCAAGCCGGTGGTGCTGCCCGGCGAAGAGATGAGCGTCCAGCTGATACGGGACGGCAAGGAGCAGGGCCAGGGGGTCGGGTATCTGGACGACGGCACCATGATCGTGGTGGACGGCGGGCGCAAGTACATCGGCGAGACGGTCGACGTCACGGTGACGAGCGTACTGCAGACCGCGGCCGGCCGGTTGATCTTCGCCCGGCCCAAGGCCGACGGCCGCCCCGGCCACCCGTGATGCCGGCATGACGACCGGTGCGGTGGTGGTGGCGGCGGGCCAGGGGCGGCGCATGGCTGAGCGCTGGGAACACTCGCCCCTCGCCGGCGTTATCGCAACGCCCGTGGCCAAGCAGTTCCTCCCGCTGGGAGGCAAGCCCGTCGTCGTCCACGCCCTGCAAGTCTTCGAACGCTGCCACGCCGTTGACGCGGTGGTGCTGGTGGTGCCGGAGCGGGACGTTATGTATGCCCGGCGGGAGATCGCGGAACGGTTCGGGCTCAAGAAGGTGCGCCGGGTGGTGGCCGGGGGGCAGCGGCGGCAGGATTCCGTCCTCCGGGGGCTGCGAGCCCTCCAGGGGGAGAGCCTGCCCTGGGAGTATGTCGTGGTGCACGACGGCGTCCGCCCACTGATCACCGAGGCTCTGGTGCTGGCCGTGCTGGACGAGGCGCGCCGGTACGGGGCGGCCACGCTCGGCACCCCGGTGCGGGAGACGGTCAAGCTGGTCGACCACAAAGGGCTGGTCTCCCTGACCCCCGAGCGCGAGCGGCTGTGGTCCATCCAGACGCCCCAGGCCTTCCGCTTCGCCCTGCTCCTGCAGGCTCACCGGGAGGCGGCGGAGCGGCAGATCGAGGGCAGCGACGACTGCGCGCTGGTGGAGGCGCTGGGCGAGCCGGTGCGGGTCGTGCAGGGCTCGCCTTCCAACATCAAGGTCACGTGTCCCGAGGACCTGGTGATGGCGGAGGCGTTGCTGGCGCACCGAGATCCGGGCGGCCCGCTCCTGGACGGGCTACGCAATGGCAGCTGATCGAGCGATTTCCGGGGAAATACGGGTGGGGCTCGGGTTCGACGTCCACCGGCTGGCCGCCGGGCGGCCGCTTCGGCTGGGCGGCGTGGAGATTCCTTTCGACCGGGGCCCCCTGGGGCACTCCGACGGGGATGCGTTGCTGCACGCCATCACCGATGCGCTCCTGGGCGCCGCGGGGCTCGGTGACATCGGGGGCCTCTTCCCCGACTCGGATCCTCGCTTCGCCGGCGCAGACAGCCGGGAACTGCTGAGGCAGGCCCACGCCCTGGTACGGGGCCGGGGGTTCGAGGTCGAGTTCATCGACGCGGTGATCATCGCCGAAGCGCCCCGCATCGCGCCGTACCGGGAGGCCATCGTGGCCAGCATCCGCTCGGTGCTGGACCTGCCCCGGTTGCCGATCTCCGTCAAGGGCAAGAGCATGGAAGGGCTCGGAGCGGTGGGTTCCGGGGAGGCGGTCGCCTGCCTGGCCACGGCTACCGTGCGGCATACAGGCAGCTCCTCTTGACTTCTCCGAGGCTTCGTGATATGCAAGACCGCGGGCAGCATATACCCTACCCGGTAGGGGCATACGTCCTGCAAGGTTGGCCGGGGTTTCAATCCCGTTGATGGAGGGCAGACAGGATGCCGTTCATTGGTGAGAAGGATCGGAGTTACCTGAAGTCTGTCTTTGAGAAGATGGAGGGCAGGGTAAAGATTCTGCTTTTTACCGAAGGCGCCTCGAAGCTCATCGTTCCCGGTGAGCGGCCCTGCCAGTACTGCCAGGAGACGGTGCAGCTGATCGAAGAGCTTGCGTCCACCAGCGACAAGATCAGCGTGGAGGTCTTCGACCGCAAGTTGCACCCGGACAAAGTGCAGCAGTACGCGATCCCGATGGTTCCGGCCATCGTGGTGACCGATGAGGCGGAGTCGCGCCGCAACGTTCGGTACTTCGGGATTCCGGCCGGGTACGAGTTCGGCGCGCTGGTGGAGGACATCGTCGATACGGGTAACGGCAAGACGCGGCTGGCTCCCGAGACGCGGGAGCAACTTGCGGCCATTGCGACGCCCGTTCACCTGAGGGTCTTCGTCACGCCCACCTGCCCGTACTGCCCCAGGGCGGTGCGCCTGGCGCACCAGTTCGCCATGGAGAACCCCAACTTCACGGCCGACATGATCGAGGCCACCGAGTTTCCGGATCTGGCGGGGAAGTACAACGTGTACGGCGTTCCCAAGACCATCATCAACGAGACGGGCGAGATCGAGGGGGCCGTGCCGGAGGCGTACCTCTTGCAGGAGGTGCTGGCCACGGTGGGCGAGCCGGCCAAGGAGGCGGAAGGCCGGTCGTAGCCGGCACGGCGCAGGAGATCGCGTCGCTGAAAGGAGGGCGGTGGGCAGACAATGGCCGTCGTCAAAAACGGGCGACGCACGGAAGAGCTGGTCAACCGCATGAAGCGCATCGAGGGCCAGGCCCGGGGCGTTCAGCGGATGCTGGAGGAGAACCGCGACTGCGAGGAGGTCATCCTGCAGCTGGCCGCGATGCGGGCCGCCCTCTCCAAGGTCGCCATGGCCCTGATGAGCGACCATTTCCGGGAGTGCATGGCCAGAGAGGAACCGGAGCGCGAGGAGGCGCTGGAGCGCGCCGCCCGCATGTTCCTGCGGTTTTCGTAAGCCTGGAAACTCCGCCGCAACAGGAGAGCGTCGTCGGCCGGTCGTAGTCTAGGCTCCAGCGATGGCCTTGAAATGGGGCCGGCCGGTGAAGCCGTACGCAGGACAGGACCGCCGGCGGTGGGTGCTGCTGGGGGCAGCCTTTCTGGCATCGGTGGCGGGTGCCTTTTTCGGGATGCGGGAGGCCGCACTGGCGCCCGAGAATGCCGGGCCTGCCGGGATCGCCGCCCCCGGAGGCGGCGAGCGGGGGTACGTCGTCGGGCTGTGGGTGCAGGAACGCACCATCCTGACCCCCGAGGGTGCCCGGGCTGCCGTCTCCATGGCCCGCCGTATCGGGGCGGGGGTGCTTTTCGTGCAGGTGCTGGCACGGGGTGAAGCAGCCTACCGCTCCAGCATCTGGCCGATGGCGGTGCCGGCCGGCGCGCAGGGCGCCGGGGGCTCGGCCGACAGGGCGGGAGGGATGTCGTACGACCCGCTCGCCGAGGTGATCCGCGGCGCAAAAGCCGGCCCGCCGCTCGAGGTGCACGCCTGGATTAACGTCTACACCTGGGGGGAACTCGGGAGAGTACCCGCCTGGCGGGACCACCCCCTCGCCCGCCACCCCGACTGGGTCACCCGGGACAGCCGGGGGCGGTCCCTTTCGGAGTACGGCATCAACGAAAGCCCCTACGTTAACGCCCTGTTCGTGGACCCCGGCATCGAGGGCGTCCGCCAGACCGTCGTCGAGACGGTGCAGGAGCTGGTGCGCCGGTACGACCTGGACGGCATTCACCTGGACTACGTCCGCTACCCGTGGGCCGGGGCAGGATTCCACCCGGAGAGCCTCAACGCGTTCTGGCGCAGCCTGGAGCTGGAGCAGGTGCAGGGCGCGGGGGCCTCCCCGTTCGCGGCCGTTTCCCCGTCACCGGCTGTTGCAGCAGGTGTGGCTTTGCGGCAGCCGTCTTCCGCAGAGGAGCGGGCCGCCTGGAACCTGTTCCGGGCGAGCCAGGTGACGGCCCTGGTCGAGCGTATCGCCTCAGGCCTGAAGAGCGAGGCGCCCCACGTCAAGCTCACCGCCGCGGTGCTGCCCGATCCCCGGCGCGCCTACGAGGAGGCCCTCCAGGAGTGGACCGTGTGGCTGGACAGGGGGCTTCTGTCCGGCGTGGTCCTGATGAGCTACACGCCCTCCGACTCGGTGCTCGCCGGGTGGGTGACGCAGGCCCACGGGCTTGCCCGCGGCGTGCCTGTCTACGCCGGCATCGGGACGTACCTGCTGGGCGCACGCCCTGACCGGCTGCGCGCCCAGGTGCAGGCCGCCCTGCGAGCCGGAGCGGCCGGGGTCGTCTACTACTCCTTCGAGAGCCTGGAGGCCGTCCCTCAGCTCGTGGACGCGCTGGCTCCGGCAGCAGGCGGCAGGCGCCGGTAGAGGTTGGCCATTTCGATGGCGGCCACCGCAGCGTCGAAGCCCCGGTTGCCCATCTTGGTGCCGGCCCGCTCGATGGCCTGCTCCAGCGTTTCGGCGGTGAGCACGCCGAAGATCACCGGCACGTCGCCCCGCATGGCAAGCTCGGCGACCGCCCGGGCCGTCTGCGAGGCCACGTAGTCGAAGTGCGGGGTGGCGCCCCGGATGACCGCCCCGAGGCAGACCACCGCGTCGTAGCGGCCGCTCTGTACCATCCGGCGCGCGACGGGCCCCAGCTCCAGGGAACCGGGCACCCAGGCCACGTCGACGTCGCTCTCCGAAGCGCCATGCCGGGTCAGGGCGTCCATCGCTCCCGCAAGCAGCCGCCCCGTGACGAACTCGTTGAACCTCGCGACCACCAGCGCAAAGCGCAGCCCTGCGGCGTTCAAATCTCCTTGGTACGTTGCCACGTCCGTCGGGGCCGTCCTTTCACTTCACCCGTGCCGGCCGGGCTCGTAGCTGCGTTCCCGGCGGCCGTTGAAGGTGCCGTCGGACTCCGACGCCACGAACTGTTCGGCGTCGAGGTGCAGGAAGTGGCCGAGCTTCTCCTGCTTGGTGAGCAGGTACCGGAAGTTCTCCCGGTGAGGCGGCATCTCGATGGGCACGCGCTCCACGATCTCGAGCCCGTAGCCCTCCAGCCCGACCACTTTGCGCGGGTTGTTGGTCATCAGGCGGATGCTGGTCAAGCCCAGGTCGACCAGGATCTGCGCCCCCAGTCCGTAGTCCCGAAGGTCCGGCGGGAAGCCCAGCGCCAGGTTGGCCTCCACGGTGTCCTTGCCCTCGTCCTGGAGGCGGTAGGCCATCAGCTTGTTGAGGAGCCCGATGCCGCGCCCCTCCTGGCGCATGTAGACCAGCACGCCCGTGCCTTCGCGCTCGATGGCCATCAGGGCGGAGGCCAGTTGCTCGCCGCAATCGCAGCGGACCGACCCGAAAACGTCCCCGGTGAGGCACTCCGAGTGCACACGAACCAGCACACCCTTCTTGCCCGCCACGTCGCCCTTCACCAGCGCCGTGTGCGCCTGGCCGTCCACCAGGCTCTCGTAGCCGATGACGCGGAAGTCGCCGAACCGGGTGGGCAGGTGCGCCTCTGCCACCCGGCGTACCAGCTTCTCCGTGCGCAGGCGGTACCGGATGAGATCGGCGATGGTGACGATCGTAAGCCCGTGGCGCGCCGCGATTTGTTCCAGCTGCGCCACGCGGGCCATGGTGCCGTCCTCGTTCATAATCTCGCAGACGACGCCGGCCGGGTAAAGCCCTGCCAGCCGCACCAGGTCGATGGCCGCCTCCGTGTGCCCGGCGCGCTGCAGCACGCCGCCCGGCTTGGCGCGCAGCGGGAAGATGTGCCCGGGCCGGATGAAGTGTTCGGCGGTGGTGCGGGGATCAGCCAGGGCTCGCACGGTGGCGGCGCGTTCCTGGGCCGAGATGCCCGTGTGGACGCCTACTATGTCCACGGAGACGGTGAAGGCGGTGCGCATGCTCTGTTCCGAGGCGCCCGGCATCAGCGGGATCTGGAGCTGGTCGAGCCGCTCACCGGTGAGCGGTACGCAAATCAGGCCCCGGCCGTAGCGGGTCATGAAGTTGATGGCCTCCGGCGTCACCTTCTCGGCGGCCATCACGAGGTCGCCTTCGTTTTCGCGCTCCTCGTCGTCCACCACGATGACCATCCGGCCGGCCCGGATCTCCTCCAGGGCCTCCTCGATGGTACCGAACGGGGAAGAGTTGATCCGCTGGCCCTTCGCCTCTAGATCCTGCAACGCTCATCTGCCCCCCTGCGAGAAGAACGCCGTGTAACCCAGCTCCTCCAGGAGTGCCGGGGTGATGCTGGCCGCCGGGCGCGCAAGACCCGGCGCGGCCGAAAGCATAGCGAGCTGCCTATGAACGTAACGCGCCAGCACGTCCACCTCGACGTTGACCATGTCGCCCGCGGCAACCCGCCCCAGCGTGGTGTGCTGGAGCGTGTACGGCACCAGAGCTACCCAGAACTCCCTGTCCCGTAACCCGGCTACCGTCAGGCTGACCCCGTTGATGGCCACCGAGCCTTTCAGCGCGATGAACGGCAAAAGCTCATTCGGTACGACAAAACCCATCTCCTTGCCCTGCCCTGCGGGCCGAACCCAGCTCACCCCGCCCACGCCGTCCACGTGACCCAGCACCAGGTGCCCGCCCAGGGGCTTGCCCCAGGTGAGGGCGCGCTCCAGATTGACGGGGCTTCCGGGGCGGATCCGGCCGAGGGTCGTGCGGCGAAGCGTCTCCGGCGAGAGCGAAAACGAAAGCCTGCGGCCCGACGCCTCTTCCACGGTGAGGCAAACCCCGTCCACGGCGACGCTGTCGCTGACGTGGACCTCGCCCTGGCCCCAGGGCGAGTCGAGCCGGAGCCGCCGCCCACCGCCGCCGATGGCTTCCAGGCTCACGACGGTGCCTACGGCCTCTACGATGCCAGAGAACACGCTGCCTGCCCTCTCTCCTGCGCCGGTGCGCACCGGAGCCGCTCGGCGGCTGCCGGGAACAGCGCCTCGATGACCAGGTCGGGCGGCGAGCCGCTTCCCGGTACCCGCCGAACCCTCCACTCCCCGAGAGCCCAGGCCGCCGTCACGGAAGCTGCCCCGCTGCCCTCGACCGGGGACGGCGCCGAGCGGCCGCCCAGGATCTTGGGGGCGACGAACGCCACCAGCCGATCCGGCAGTCCCGCCTCGATGAGGGAAGCGACCAGGGTACCGCCCCCTTCGACCAGGATGCTCGTCACCTCCCGGCCTGCGAGGTACTCCATCAGGGCCGGGAGGTCGACCCGCCCGTCAGGGGCGGCAGGAAGCACGGCGACCTCGGCGCCGGCCGACCGGATCGCGTGGACGCGTTCGGCGGGCGCCCTGGCCGTAACCGCCACGAGCACGGGCGTGCCGGGGGCTGCCGTTCGGATGAGTTGAGCGTCGGCGGGCGTCCGCGCCAGGCCGTCGACCACCACCCTGAGCGGCTGGCGGCGAAGCGGCCGGCTGGCGTGGGGCCGCGCCGTGAGCAGGGGGTCGTCGGCCAGCACCGTGCCGACGCCCACCATCACCGCGTCGTGGCGGGCACGCAGGCGATGGACCAGCGCCCGCGAGGTCTCGCTGGAGATCCAGCGGGCGTCGCCCGAAGCCGTGGCGATCTTGCCGTCCAGGCTCATGGCGACCTTGATCGTCACGTAGGGGAGGCCGGTGGTGATGTACTTCTCGTACGAAGCGTTCAACCGGCGCACCCGGCCGCAGGCGGACTGGCCAGCCAGCTCCACCTTAACTCCGGCCCGCGCCAGCCGTTCGAAGCCGCGGCCGTTGACGCGGGGGTTTGGATCGACGGTGCACGCCACGACGCGGCGCACGCCCGCCGCGATGAGGGCGTCGGCGCACGGGGGCGTGCGGCCCCAGTGAGAACAGGGCTCCAGCGTCACGTATAGCGTGGCGCCCCTGGCGGCCTCCCGGGCGCGGCCAAGGGCCACGACCTCGGCATGAGGCCCGCCTGCCCGGCGGTGGTACCCCTCCCCCACCACCTGCCCGCCGCGGACCAGAACAGCGCCCACCGCGGGATTGGGGCTGGTGAGCCCGGCTCCCCGGCGCGCCAGGGCGATGGCGCGGGCAACCCACCGCCGGTCGTCGGCGCTGAGTTGCGCCTGGGGCCAGGGGCTCGCCGTGCAGCGGCAGGGCGCTTCCAGAGGTTCGGCCAGGCTCAACAGTTTGGATCTGGCCCCCGTCCACCGTGGCCCACAGGGGAGAAAAAGGCGGGAGAGGCGGGCCGACCTCCGCAGAGGTACGGGTAAGGCCGCAACGGCGCAGGCTCGCAAAACCATGGCCGCGCCGGTCGCGCGCCACGCGCGGCGGGCCTTCACCCGGCCTTCTCCCATCCGGACTTTACCGTCGGCTCCGGAATCTCACCGGATCCACCGCGGGCCCGCCCCGCGGGTCGTGGGCTTTCACCACCGGTCGGGAATTGCGGCCGCCCGGGCAACACCTGCGCTTTTGGGCGGCTGCTCACCCTGCCCCGAAGGCCACGTTTCGGTTTTCGTCGTCTAACTCCAAAAACCACTTATACCATACACTTGCCCGGCGCACCTGGCAATGGCCTCGCCCGGCACGCGTCGCAGCAGCCGAAGGGCTTGCGGGCCGGAGCGCCGTAATAACGGGCAGGTTCATGCGGGGCCTGGTGAGGCGGGATGCATCCGGGAGGGGCCTCTGTTCGAGAGCGGAAAGACCGGGCGCGGCTCGGGGCGGCGTGGCTCCTGACGCTCCTGGCGTTCCTGGCGGCGTACGCGTCCCCGGGGCGGGCCGGCGCGGGCCCGGCGGTCCTGCCCCCGGCCGGCGCGCCGGCTATCCCCGCCGGTGAAATGCCCCCGCTTTTCGCGATGGAACGGTCGACGTTGCCCGGCCCTGTCCTGACCCGCGCCATCGAACTCCTGGAGGCCGGACGCTGGCAGGAGGCTCAAGGCGCCCTGCAGCCCCTGCTGAGGCCCGGCTCGACGGACCCGCAGGAAGACCGGGCGCATGCGTTGATGCTGGCCGGGCTGGCCGCCGGGATGTCCGGTGACGCCATGCGGGCGGCCGCTCTCCTGGACGAGGCGCTGTCACTCAACAGGGCCTCCGTCGTGATCCGGCTCAACCTGGCGCGACTTCACCTGCAGGCCGGAAATGCCGCCCAGGCTGCCCGGGCGCTGGAGGACGCCAGGTCGGTTGCACCCGCCGACCCCCGGGTGCTCGGGTGGCTGGGCGTGGCATGGTACAACGTCGGACTCGCCTACCAGCGCTCGCAGGACCCCTCTTCGGCCCGGGAGGCCTACCGGCGCGCCCTGGAGGCCGAAGGCCCGCACCGGGCGGCAGCGCACAACAACCTGGGCGTTCTGGCGTTCAACGAAGGGCGCGTGGACGAGGCGGAACGGCACTTTCGCGAGGCCGTTCGCGCGGATCCCGGCGAGGCCCTCTACCACGCCAATCTCGGTGCTGCGCTGCGGGCCTCCGGGAAGTTGGAGCAGGCGGTCCTGGAACTGAAGCAGGCCGTAGCGCAAGGGCCTGCATCGGCGAGCCTCCTGCTGGAGTACGGCTTTGCGCTGCTCGCCGCAAGAAAGTTCGACGAGGCCGCCAGCGTCTTCCAACAGGCGGTGGAGCGCCTTCCCATGAGCGCCGACGCCCTTTTCGGGCTGGCAACGGCGATCATGGGCCAGGGCCGCTTCCAACAGGCGCGGCTCTACCTGGAGCGGGCGCTGCAGGCTAGCCCCACCTACTGGCGGGCGCACTACGCGCTCGGGGCCGCTTATCAGGCCGCCGGGGACCAGGAGGAAGCTCGAAAGGCATACGAACAGGCCATCCGCCACGCTCCCGCGGTGCCCGAACTCCGGGCGGCGCTGGGCGAACTCTATCTCGAACTGGGCCGCCACCAGGACGCCGAGCAGCAGCTCCAGGCCGCCCTGGCGCTGGGGGATGGCCGGCCGGCGATCTGGTACGCCATCGGCCGGGCCCAGCTCATGGGCGGCAGAAGCACCGAGGCGGCGGCCTCCTTCGGGCGGGCGGCCGAGCTTGCGCAGGGCGACCCGCCTGCGCAAGCGCTCTACCTCTACGCCCAGGCGCTGGCGGTCGAGGCCGGCGGCGAGGTGGGCGCGGCCGTGCAGCTTCTCAGGCAGGCGATTGAGGCCGATGCCGGCCTCTTCGAAGCGCACCTGCGGTTGGGGGAACTGCTGCTGGCGCGTGGCCATGCGGCTGCAGCCATCGCGCCCCTGGAACGGGCGGCCGAGCTGCGCCCCTGGGATACGCGGGCGCGCCAGGCGCTCGACCACGCGAAGGCCGCGGCCGCCGGGCGCTGATGCCGCTAACCGCCGACGCCGCCGGCTTCGCGCGAGGGCACGGCCACCGTCTCAGGCGGTCTTTCTGGCCGGTTCACCTTCCAGGCAGTGGACCGCCTGGCGCGGGGCGGCCCGAAGAGCGGGGCTTCGGCGCCGGCGGTCCAGGAGCTCCAGATCGAGGTAGGGCTCCTCTTGCTCACCGGCGGCCAGCGACAACCCGCTGCCCGTCGCGGTGCGCAGTGGATGAATCTGGTCCCACCGGCGGGACGTGACCACGATACTGAAAAGCGCCCCGAGGAGCAACAGCACGCGCATGGTTTTTCCCGTGCAACCCCCCG
>JBFMCJ010000018.1 GCA_040754675.1 Bacillota bacterium | reverse complement strand
GTGGTCGATGAGGTACGGGTTGGGCGCCGGCTTGAACCCGCCCATGGGCACCCGGCTCATGCTCTCCACGCCGCCGGCCACAATGACTTCGGCGGCGCCGACCATGATCCGTTCGGCCGCCATGGCGATGGCCTGCAGGCCCGACGCGCAGAACCGGTTGACGGTCAGCCCCGGTACCGACGCCGGCAGCCCCGCCCGGATCGCCGCGATCCGCGCCACGTTGAGCCCCTGCTCCCCTTCGGGCATGGCGCAGCCCATGATAACGTCGTCCACCTCGGCGGGCTGCACCGCCGGTACGCGGGCCAGCGCCTCCCGGATGACGGCGGCGGCCAGCTCATCGGGTCGCACGCCGGCGAGCGCACCCCGCCGCGCCTTCCCGACCGGGGTGCGAACGGCAGCCGCTATCACCGCGTCCTGAACCATCCCTGCACCGCTCCCTCTCTTCCCCGGCACCGTTCAGTTGCGCAAGGGGCGGCCGGTGGTAAGCACGTGCTCGATGCGCTTTTGGGTCTTCTCCTGGCCCAGGAGCTTCAGGAACGCCTCCCGCTCCAGGTCCAGGTACGCCCACTCGGAGAGCGCCGTGCCACCCGGCACGTCCCCCCCACACACGACGTGGGCAAGCTGCTTGCCGATGGTCACCTCATAGTCGGTAATGCGGTTGGCTCGCCGCATGTCCAGCACCCCGGCGACCAACGCCGCCTTGATGTCCCGGCCCGGGGCGGAAATGGTGGCCGGCGCCGGAGGCTGCCAGCCGGCCTCGTCCATGTAGGCCACCCGCCGCCGGGCCCGGAACAAGAGCGCGTCCCGATCTGCCACGATCTCGTCCTCGGGGCGCAGGTACCCAAGAAGCCGGGCATGGTGCGCGCTGGTGGCCACGGTGGCCTGGGCGATGACCTCGAACATCCACGCCACCAGTCCCTGCACGTCCAGCGCTCGCCCCTCAGGGAGCCGCGCCAGCGTGCGCAGGACCATCTCCTTGGTGCCGCCCCCGGCCGGGATGAGCCCCACCCCGGTCTCGACGAGGCCGATGTAGCTTTCGACCGCGGCCATCGCCGCAGGGGCGTGCATCATCATCTCGACGCCGCCGCCCAGCACGCGCCCGTTCACCGCTACCGCCACCGGCGCCCTGGCGTACTTCATCGCCATGTTGACCGACTGGAAGCGCCGCACCGCCGCCTCGAGCTGGTCCCAGGCGCCCTGCCGGGCGGCCACCAGCACCTGGAAGAGGTTGGCCCCCACCGAGAAGTCCGGGCCGTCGCTGAACACCACGAGGCCTCGGAATCGCTCCCCCAGCTCGTGCAGGGCCTTCTCCAGGCTCTCGATGAACGCGTCGTCGATGGCCGCCTTCGGCGCGTGGAACTCCAGCCCCGCGACGTCCTGCCCCAGGTCGAAGAGCGTCGCGCTGGGCCCTGTCCACACCACCGCGCCGGCCTCCCGCAACTGCTGCGCCGAAAGGTGATCGGACGGCACCTGCACGGGCGCATACGCACCCGACCCGTCGACCGCCTCCCTGCGAACCGCTCCACCAGGCCCTGTGGCCGTGCGGTAAAACGCCGGCGGGTCTGCCTGCCTCACGCGCTGGACGAGCGGCGGGAGGCTTATACCGTGCGACTCCATCCGCTCGGCGAGCCGGCGCACCCCGAGCCGGTCCCACACCTCGAACGGCCCCTGGTCCCACGAGAAGCCGTAGCGTAGCGCGCGGTCCACGTCGGCCGCGCTGTAAGCGATCTCGTCAAGCTTCGCGGCGCAGAAGAGCAGCGTGGGCTCCAGCACGGCCCAGGCGAAACGGGCTGCCTCGTCATCGCCCTCCAGCAACACCTCCAGCCGCCTGGAGGGCGGAGCCGCCATCGCCCGGTCCACCGATTCGAAGCGGACCTCCTGCCGCGGCCGGTACTCCATCGTCTCCCAGTCCAGCACCTCTATGACCGAACTTCCATCGCGCGGCTGGCGGCGGTAGAAGCCCGCCCCGCTCTTCTCGCCGAGAAGGCCTCGCCGCACCATCTCCTCGATGACCGGTGGTGGCGAGAGAAGCGCCCGTTCTTCGGGGTCAGCCGCGCGGGAGGCCCCGGTCCGCAACACATGCAGGTAGGTGTCGAGGCCGACCAGGTCCAGCGTCCGGAAGGTCGCGCTCTTCGGCCTGCCCATGACGGGCCCCGTGATGAGGTCCACGGCCTCGACGGACAGGTGGAAGCGCTGCATGGCCGACAGCACCGTCTGCAGCGCGTAGATGCCGATGCGGTTGCCGATGAAGTTGGGGGTATCCCGTGCCAGCACGGGCGCCTTGCCAAGGATGCGGCGCAGCCACTCCACGACCGACCGCACCAGATCGGGATCTGTATCGGCGGTGGGGATCACCTCCACCAGCCGCATGTAGCGCGGCGGGTTGAAGAAGTGGATGCCCATGAAGTGCCGCCTGAACGATTCTCCCCTACCCCGAGCCTGCTCCGTCACCGAAAGCCCCGAAGTGTTGGTGGCGATGACGGCATGCGGGCCGATCCAGCCCTCCAGGTCGGCCCAAAGCGCCTGCTTGGCTCCAAGTTCCTCGACCACGGCCTCGATCACCAGGTCCACGCCGGCAAGCCGCTCCTTGTGGTCTTCCACGTTGCCCGTCCGGATGCGTCGCGCGGCGTCCTGCGTCGTCAGGGGCGGCGGCCTCATCTGGAAAAGCCGCCTGAGACCCTGATCCGCTAACCGGTTTCGGTCCGGCGCTGAAGAGGCCAGGTCCAGAAGCTCGCAGGGAATCCCAAGGCTCGCAAGCCACCCCGCGATCTGGGAGCCCATGACGCCGGCCCCTATGACCGCCGCCCGCCGGACGCGCAAAGGACGGGCCGGGCGCTCAGGCTGCTCCACGCCGTATCCACCTCCGTTCCAACATTCACAGCCATTCTTCGTTTCCGCCACCGCACCCTGCACCCGCCCGGAGGGTATCCTGCAGATCGTGGAGCGCCAGGGGACCATGGAGATCCGACGGCTGCGCCTTCTTGAAGGAGCCCGCGCCGCGCAAGGCGTGGTGATCATCATCGACGTCTTTCGCGCGTTCACCGTCTGCGCTTACGCCGCAGCGCTGGGGGCGAGACCGCTGGTCGCCGTGGCCGACGCTGACTGCGCGCGTCAGCTGAAGCGCCGGCTCCCCCGCGCCGTTCTCTCCGGCGAGGTGCGAGCCTGGCCGATCCCGGACTTCGACCTCGGCAACTCCCCCAGCGAGCTTCTGCGGGCGGTGGCGGGCGGGCTAAAGTTGGCCCGGCGGCCCTTCATCCAGCGAACCGGTGCCGGTACGCAGGGGGTCATCCACAGCCGCCGCGCCCGCCGCATCTTTGTGGCGTCGTTGGCCAACGCGGTGGCCACGGCCCTGGCCATCCGCCGGCTGGCGCCGCCCGTGGTGACCCTGGTGGCCATGGGCCGGGCGGCGGAAGAGCCGACGGACGAGGATGAGCTCTGTGCCGAGGCCATCGAGGCCTACCTGCGGGGGGAGGAGTGGCCCGCAGGGCGGCGCCTGGCAGACCTTTTCCATACACGGCGTGTGCAGGGCCTGCTCGCCGGCGAGCTGCCGCCGTTCCCGCCCTCCGACGTGGCGCTGTGCCTCGCGTTCAACCTCTTCGACTTCGCCCTTCAGGCCCGCCGGTCGGGCGACGTGGCGGTGATCCGGCCCATCCGGGTGAGCGAGGCCCGCCTCTATCCGGTCAGCTTCGCCCCACAAGCCGGCGCGCCTCCTGCACGATCCGTTCGGCGGTAAGTCCCACGGCAGCCGCCGCCTGGGGTGCGGGCGCGCTCTGGCCGAACCGTTCCACACCGACGAGCGCCGCCCCCTCCTCCACGAGCCACCCCCACCCCGAACCGACCCCCGCCTCCACTACGACGCAGGGCCGCGGGTAGCCCAGGATCGCACGGCGCTGCTCGCGGCTCATGGCGGCAAACCGCTCTCGGCACGGCACCGACACGACGCGCGCCCGGATGCCCTCGGCCGCCAACAGATCGGCGGCCCGAAGGGCCAGGGCCACCTCGCTTCCCGTCGCCACCAGCGTCACGTCGATGGCCTCTGCGTTCAGGCCCCGCACCACGTAAGCGCCGGCCCGTACACCCTCCCGCCGGCGTGCATCCGCACGATCCCCCTCGATCTCCAGCACCGGCACGTCCTGCCGCGTCAGCACCAGGGCCGAGGGGCCGTCGCGGCGCGCCAGCGCGGCCAGGTAGGCCTCCTTCGTCTCCGCGGCGTCCGCCGGCCTCCACACCTCGAGGCCCGGAATCGCCCGCAGAGCCTCCAGGTGCTCCACGGGCTGGTGCGTCGGCCCGTCTTCCCCGACGTAAACCGAATCGTGGGTGAAGACGAAGATGACCGGCTGGCGCATCATGGCGGCGAGGCGTATGGGCGGCCTCATGTAGTCGGAGAAGACCAGAAACGTGCTGCCGAACGGGCGCCACCCGCCGTGCAGGCTCAGCCCGTTGAGGATGGCTCCCATGGCGTGCTCCCGCACCCCGAAGTGCAAATTGCGCCCGCCGAACTCCCCCGGCCCCACCGACCCCATCCCGTCCAGGTACGTGCGGGTGGACGGCGCCAGGTCGGCCGACCCCCCCACCAGGTAGGGGATCCGCTGCGCCAGCGCCTGCAGGATCTTGCCGCCGGCGGTCCGGGTGGCGATTGCCTTGCCGGGCGCAAACTCGGGCAGAGCGGCCTCGAGATCCCGCGGAAGCTCCAGGGCCATCGCCTCGTCCCACCGCCGCCGCAGCTCCGGATGCGCCCGGGACCACGCCTCCCATTGCTCGGCCCACACCCGGCTCGCCTGGGCCCACCGGGGCCGCCGGGCCTCGAAGAACCGCCGCACGTCCGCAGGCACGTGAAACGGCTGTTCCTTCGGAAAGCCGATCCGGTCCTTGAGCGCCGCGGCCGCCTCCGGCCCAAGGGGCGCGCCGTGGGCCTCGGCCTGGTCTTGCTTCGGGCTCTTGAACGCGAGGTGGGTGCGCGCGACGATGAGGGTCGGCCTCGAGTCGTCGGCAATGGCCCACCCGAACGCCTCCCTGAGCGCGCCGAGGTCGTGGCCGTCCACCGCCGTGACCCGCCACCCGTACGCTTCGAAGCGCCGCGCCACGTCCTCGGTGAAGGCAAGCTCGGTGGAGCCCTCGATGGAGATCCGGTTCTGGTCGTAGATGACCTTGAGCTTGCCCAGCCTCAGGTGCCCGGCCAGCGACGCCGCCTCGCCCGAGACCCCCTCCATCATGTCGCCGTCGCCGGCCAGCACCCACGTGCGGTGGTTCACCACGGCCGCTCCTGGCCGGTTGAACGCCGCCTCCAGCATGGCTTCGGCCAGCGCCATCCCGACGGCATTGCCGAAGCCCTGCCCGAGCGGCCCTGTGGTCGTCTCCACGCCCGGCGCGCACCCGAACTCCGGGTGCCCGGGAGTCATGGAGTGAAGCTGGCGGAAGCGCTCTAGCTCCTCCATGGGCAGCGCATACCCCGTCAGGTGCAGCAGGCTGTACAGCAGCATGGAACCGTGCCCCGCCGAGAGCACGAACCGATCCCGGTCCGGCCACTGCGGCCATTGCGGGTCGTGCCGCAAGAACTCGGTGAACAAGAGCGCCCCGATCTCGGCACACCCCAGCGGCAGCCCGGGATGCCCCGAACGGGCCGACTCGATGGCGTCAACCGAAAGGGCACGGATCGTATCGGCCACCCGCTGCAACACTTCGTCCGTCGCCGTCTGCATCGCCATCCACTCCCCTGATTCCGTGACTTCCGCCTCTGGTAAAATGAAGCCCGGGAAGCCGGCTTATTGATAAGCTTTCTGGCTACCCCCGCAAGCAAGAGGGGGGCATGGGATGCTGATCGACTCGCTTCTCACCCCACGCTCCGTTGCCGCGGTGGGAGCCTCGCCCAACCCCGACAAAATTGGGCACATCGTCTTCCGCCACCTGCTGAAGAGCCGGGCAACGGTCTATCCTGTCCACCCGACCGCCACGCGGATCCTGGACCACCCCGTCTGGCCCTCGGTCACGTCCCTTCCCGAGCCCGTCGACCTGGCCGTGTTGACTACCCCCGCCGCCACTGTGCCGTCCCTGGTCCGGGAGTGCGTCGTCAAAGGAGTGGGAGCCGTCATCCCCATCGCCGGCGGCTTCGGGGAGACGGGAGAGGAGGGGCGCAAGCTCGAGGCGGAAATCAAAGAGGCGATCCGGGGGACGCGCACCCGCGTCCTGGGCCCCAACACCCTGGGCGTCCTCAACCCCGCCCACGGCCTCGATACGCTCTTTCTCCCCGATACCCGCCTCCCCCGGCCGGCGGCCGGTTCGGTTGCCCTGATCTCTCAAAGCGGGGCGGTGGGCGCCACGCTGGTGGCCACGGCCGCTTCGATGGGCGTTGGGGTGTCCACGTTCATCGGGCTCGGCAACCGCCTGGACATCAACGAGGCAGAGCTTGTGCGGGAGCTTTCCCGCCCCGGCAGCCCCACCTCCGTCATCGGGCTGTACCTGGAGAGCTTCTCCGACGGGCCGGCCTTCGTGGAAGTGGCGCGGGAGATCGCCGGCCGGACGCCGGTGGTGCTGCTCAAGGCGGGCCGTACGGCAACGGGCGCCCGGGCTGCCTCGCTTCACACGGGTTCCATGGCCGGGCCGGACCGGGTCGTGGACGGGGTGCTCAGACAGTACGGGATCGTGCGGGTCTTCGACGACCTGGAGTTGGTGGACACGTGCCTGGCGCTGGCGCTGTCCCCCGTTCCCGAGCGGCCGGCGCGGCGCGTGGCGGTCATCACCTGTGCCGGCGGGCAGGGCGTGATGCTCAGCGACTACATCGAGTCCACCACCCGAGGCGTGGGCCTGGAGATGGCCCCGTTCAGCGAGGGCACCCGTTTGCGGTTGAGAGAGGTGGTTCCCGCTTTCGCCAGCGTGGCCAACCCCGTGGACCTGACGGGCCAGGCGTCGGTTCCGATGTACGAACAGGCACTGCAGGTCGTGCTGGAGGATCCCGCGGTCGATGCGGTGCTGGCCAGCGTCATCCTTCAGTTGCCGTACATGAACGAGGACGTGCTGCCGGCCATCGCCCGGCAGGCGACCCGGTACGGCAAGCCGGTGGTGGCGGTGCTCATCGGGCTGAAGGATACCCAGGAGCCCTTCCGGGTTCTCAACGGCATGGGCGTGCCGGCGTACCCGTCGCTGTGGCGGGCCGTCCGGTCGCTGGCCGCGGTGCTCCGCTATCCGGGACTGGCGGGCCGGGCCCGGGCGGGGCTGCGAGCCGGCCTGGAGGCCCCGCCGCGCTCCGCGGGCGCAGGTGCGTTCGGAGAAGCGGCCGGGCTTTCGAGCTAGCAGAAGAGGTGAGACTGTGCAGGCAAACGTCACGACGCGCCTTGCGATGGCGGAACACGAACTGAAGGCGCTCCTGAGCAGCCTGGGCGTGAAGGTGCCGGCGTCCGTGGTCGTCCAACCGCACGAGCCCGTGCCCCCAGGCCTGCCCTTCCCCTTTCCCGTGGTCCTGAAGGCCTCGTCCACCGCCCTGCTCCATAAAACCGAGGCCGGGGCGGTGCGGCTCAACATCGCGGGCATGGAGGAGTTTGCCGCAGCCTTTCAGGAGTTCAGAAGCCGCTTCCCCGGGGATCCGCTCCTCGTGGAGCCCATGGAGCGGCCGGGTGTTGAGGCGATCGTGGGCTTCTTCCGGGACCCGGTCTTCGGGCCGTGCGTGATGGTAGGCGTTGGGGGCGTCTTTGCCGAACTCTACCAGGACGTCGCGTTCCGGCGCCTGCCCATCGCGGAGGCGGACGTACAGGCGATGCTGGACGAGCTTCGAGGACGTGCGCTGTTTGAGGGGTTCAGGGGCAGGAGCGTGAGCCGTGAGGCACTGGTGCAGCTCGTCGTCACGGTCGGCCGGTGGGTGAGCGAAAACGCCGGCCGGGTGGGCCAGATGGATCTCAACCCCGTCTTCGTGCGCGAAGACGACGCCGTGGTCATCGACGCCAAGCTGATGGGTGCCTGAAGCAACCACCCACGCCAGCGGGCCCCGCAAAGGCGAGGGCAGCCCCTGCATGGGGCTGCCCTCCCGGGGAACTGGTCCCTGCACCAAATCGAAACCGCAGCACCGCTCCGCTTCGCTGAGCCCTCGTCGGCGGCAGGGACTCAGGCTAAGACCTGTCAACTGGCCAGCGGGCCTGTAAGCCGGATTCTGTCCTTACGGAGGCCATCCCTCTCGAACGAGCGTCGCCGCCCGTTTCAAGCGACCAACCCGAGGGGCATCGAGGCGGGCCACCTCCGGGGCCCCTCCTACTCGGTCTTGCTCCGGGTGGGGTTTACCCGGCCGGCCAGTCACCTGGCCGCCGGTGAGCTCTTACCTCACCTTTTCACCCTTACCGGCAGCGAAGCCGAAGCACGCGCCCGCGGCCCTCTGCCGGCGGTATGGTCTCTGTGGCACTATCCCTGGGGTCGCCCCCGCCGGGCGTTACCCGGCACCCTGCCCTGTGGAGTCCGGACTTTCCTCGGGCCGTGCAGCGCAGCGACGCAGCCTGCCGCGCTTTGCGCACCGCGGCCCGCGGCCTCCCGGCCCCCTGGCCTGCCCTATTGTAACGGTTCGTCCCGCCCGGTTCAAGGTCGCGCCTGCATAGGCCGCGCAACCCCCGACCCCTCACGCCCGCGAGGGCCCTCCGGCGGGTGTCCCCGGCGCCGCCGGCGGCCAGTACAGGATGCGGCCGCATACCTCGCAGAAGATCATGCGTTCCTTGCGCCGCGCCTCGGTCAGGACGAGGGTCGACAGCGGCACCCCGCACCCCGAACACCGCTCCCCGTCCACCACCGCCAGCGCCTGCCCGCCCTTGGCGGCGCTCAGGCGTTTGTAGCGGGTGAGGTAGGTCGGGTTGGAAACGGCGGCAGCAAGCGCCTCACGCTCTTTTCGCAGTTCGGCGGCCTGCCGCTCCAGTTCGGCCCGGGTGGCGTCCCAGCGCGCCTGGGCCTCGGAAAGCCGTGCCCGGGCATCCTTCAGCCGTTCGTTGAGGCCGGCCAGGGCCTTCTCGGTCTCCTCCAGGCCGATCATCTGCCCCAGCACGTCGTCCTGCAACCGGTCCACCCTGGAGCGGGTGGACTCGAAGCGGCTCTGAAGCGAACTGAGCTCCTTGGGGTTGGTGACGCCGCCCCCGAACAGCCTGGCCTGGAGCTGGGCGGCCGCCTGCTCGGCCGCCTTCAGTTCGGCCTCGGCGCGGCGGGCCGCCACGCGCCCCTCCTTCAGCCTCTCCTGCGTGCGGCGCACTTCGTCCTCCAGGGCCGCCACGTCCCGGGCGAGTTGCTCGGCTTGCAGCCGATCGGGGTGGGCCTCCAGCGCCCGATCCGCCGCCCGGATGGACCCGTCCACCAGTTGCAGCCGCCAGAGCCGTTCGAGATCGGCGGCGCTGGCGCCGCCGCCCGCCGCCCGTGCCTCACCGCCGGGTATGGTGCCCATCGCTCTTCAGGCCTCCTCGCTCCAGAAGCGGCGCCCTCACGAGGGGTTGTTCGGCAACGCCCTCCGCTGCCCTACCGGAAAGGTATAGGACCGCAGCACCCGATTAGTTAAGCAAGTTAACTTCATCTGTGGTATACTGCCTGAGGCGAACAGGGAGCTCGCGCTCCTTATCTTTCGCCGGCAGACGAGGAGGCTGGTGAATCGTAGCGATGAGCGACGGCGCCAGGCACGAGCTTCAAATCGTGAACCTGCACGTGAGCGTGGACGGCAAGCCCATCGTCAAGGGGCTTTCTTTGACGGTTCGGTCGGGAGAGATCCACGGGCTCATGGGGCCCAACGGCTCGGGCAAGACCACGCTGGCTTTCGCCCTCATGGGCCACCCTCGCTATACGGTGGACAGCGGGCAGGTGCTCCTGGACGGCGAGGACGTCCTGGCCATGAGCCCCGACGAGCGTGCCCGCAAGGGCCTGTTCCTCGCGTTCCAGTACCCGGCCGAGGTGCAGGGGGTGACGCTGGCCAACTTCCTGCGGACGGCCGTCAACTCCGTGCGCACAGCGAACGGCAAAGAACTCTCCATCACGGAGTTCCAGAAGCTGCTCCGGGAGAAGATGCAACTGCTGGACATGGATCGGAGCTTCGCCGGCCGGTATCTCAACGAGGGCTTCTCCGGCGGCGAGAAGAAGCGCAACGAGATGCTGCAGATGTGGCTGCTCCAGCCCAAGCTCGCCATTCTGGACGAGACGGACTCGGGTCTCGACATCGACGCGATCAAGGTCGTCGCCCGGGCGGTCAACAGCCTGCGTGGCCCCGACTTCGGCGCCCTCATCATCACCCACTACCAGCGGATTTTGCGCTACATCGAGCCTGACTTCGTGCACGTGATGATGGACGGACGCATCGTGCGGGCGGGCGGGAAAGAGCTGGCCGAGCAGCTCGAAGAGAAGGGGTACGACTGGATCAAGCAGCAGCTCGCCGGCGAAGCCGTGGCGCACTGAGGAGGGGGTCGGCGAGGTGAACGTGGAGAGCAGTGTGGCCATCCAACGCAGCCTCATCGAAGCTTACGCCTCCCGGCGGACCGAACCGCCCTGGATGGTGGACCGACGGGCCGAGGCGCTGCGGCTGTTCCAGGAGACGCCGCCACCGCAGTGGGATCGCACCGATCTATCGCAATTCGACGTGGGAGCCTACCTCCAGAAGCTGCGCCGGGAGCTCGAGACCCCGCAGGAGGCGTTCCCACCGGTGGACCTGACCGGGCCGGCGGCCGACGGCAGTGCCCTGCCTGCGGCCGTCGCCGGGAGCCTGCGGGAACTCCCGGCGGGCGGGGCCGTCATCGCGCACGTGGCGCCGGGCGCCGGCGGTCCGGTTCGCACGCTGCGCTGGATCGACCCCGAGCTCCAGCGCCGCGGGGTTCGGCTGCTGAGCCTGCAGGAGGCCCTGGCCACGCACCCGGAGGTGGTGCGATCCCACTTCATGACGAAGGCGGTACTGCCTGTCCACGGCAAGTTCCAGGCCCTGCACGAGGCGGCGTGGGACATCGGCACGCTGCTGTACGTGCCGGGGGGCGTTCAACTCGAGCAGCCGGTGCAGATCGTCACCTGGATGGATGCCGGCCGGGCGCTTCTGTTCCCCCACACGCTCATCGTGCTCGACGACGAGGCCAGGGTCTGCGTGGTGGAGTCCCAGATCTCACCGGACAGCGATGCCGCCCCGGAAGAGCTCCCGCCGCTGGTCGTCGGTGCGGTGGAGATCGTGGCCGGGCCGGCCTCCCGGATCGACTACGTCTCGCTGCAGACCTGGGGCCGCCGGGTCTGGAGCTTCACCAACCGCCGGGCAGTGCTGGAAAAGGACAGCCGGGTGGAGTGGATTCTGGGGGAGTTCGGCTGCGGGCTGACCCGGGGTGAGTTCGAATCCGCCCTTCAGGGGCCCGGTTCGGCCTCCCACAGCGTGCTGGTCTTCTTCGCCGACCGAAGCCAGCACCTGGACCTGCTCAACAGCATGGACCACAGGGGCACCCATACGGAGTCGGACATCGTGGCCAGGGGCGTGCTGAACGGGCAGGCCCGGGGTATTTACCGCGCGGTGACCCACATCCGAAGTGGCGCCCGGGAGTCCGGGGCTTATCAGAAGGGCAACATCCTGGTGCTCAGCCCCGAAGCCAGGGCCGACGCCAACCCCAGCGTCGTGGTGGAGGAGAGCGAGGTTCAGCGGGCAGGCCATGCTGCCACGGTGGGCCAGGTCGACCGGGAGCAGCTCTTCTACCTGATGAGCCGGGGGCTGCCGGAGAAGATGGCCATCCGCCTCATCGTCGAAGGATTCCTGCAGCCGGTGCTCGACCGCATTCCCGTCGAGTCGGTCCGGGAGCGGATTCGCCAGATCGTGGCCGCCAAGCTGGAGGCGGCCTGAAGCGGCGGGCGGTGGCCGGCGGCCGCAGCGGCAGCGCCGCCTCCGCCCGGGAGGAGGTCTCCAACGACAATGCGTTCAATCAGACGATGCCTCGATGACTTCCCTACGTTGCACCAGACCGTGGCCGGCGGGCGCCGGCTGGTCTACCTGGACAGCGCGGCCACGGCCCAGAAGCCTTACCCCGTGATCGAAGTGGTGCGCCGCTTCTATGAGCGGGACAACGCCAACGTTCACCGGGGGGTTCACACGCTGGCCGAACGCGCCACCGAGGCGTACGAGCGGGCCCGGCAGGCCGTGGCGCGCTTCATCGGGGCGCCGGACCCGGCGTGCGTCATCTTCGTCCGGGGAGCCACCGAGGCGCTCAACCTCGTGGCCCGAAGCTGGGCCGAACCGCGGCTTCGGCCGGGCGACGAGATCGTGCTGACGCTCATGGAGCACCACTCCAATTTGGTGCCCTGGCAGATGGTAGCCCAGGCGACGGGTGCGAAGCTGTGCTACGTGGACCTGCTGCCCGACGGCACGCTCGACCTGGAGAGCTACGACCGCCTGCTGGGGAGCGGCCGGGTACGGATCGTGACGTTCACCCACCAGTCCAACGTGCTCGGCACCATCAACCCGGTGCGGGAGATGGTCGACCGGGCTCACCAGGTGGGCGCCGTCGTGGTGCTGGACGGGGCGCAGAGCGTTCCCCACATGCCGCTGGATGTCAAGGCACTCGGGTGCGACTTCCTGGCCTTCTCCGGCCACAAGATGATGGGGCCGACCGGCGTCGGGGTGCTGTGGGGGCGCCGGGAGCTCCTGGAGGAGATGCCGCCGCTCTTCGGTGGGGGGGAGATGATCCGCGAGGTTTACCTCGACCACGCCACCTGGAACGATGTCCCTTACAAGTTCGAGGCCGGGACGCCGCCCATCGCCGAAGCTGTCGGGCTGGGCGAGGCCGTGACATACCTGGAGTCGCTGGGGATGGAGAACGTCCGGGCTCACGAGGACGAGATCGCGCAGTACGCGGTGCAGCGGTTGAGAGCGTTCGACGATATCCGCATTTACGGCCCGCTGGCTCAACCGCGCGGCGGGGTGGTCAGCTTCAATGTCGAGGGAGTCCACCCGCACGACGTGGCGACGATCCTTGACCGGGAAGGTGTGGCCGTGCGGGCGGGGCACCACTGCGCACTGCCGCTCATGCGGTGGCTTGACGTACCGGCGACGGTGCGCGCAAGCTTCTATGTGTACAACACCGCCGAGGACGTAGACGCCCTCGTGGCGGCGCTCCACTCGGTGCGGGCGATCTTCAGCCGGGTGCAAAAGTGAGGTAAGGTGGCGGCGCGGCATGCCTCTGGATGACCTGTATCGGGAAGTGATCCTGGACCACTACAAATCCCCCCGCAACAAAGGCCACCTGGGGCATGCCGACGCCAGCGTGCATCTCCACAACCCGCTTTGCGGCGACGAGATCACCCTGGAGCTCATCGCAGACGGCGATATCATCCGGGAGGTGCGCTTCACCGGGCAGGGGTGCTCCATCAGCCAGGCGTCGGCCTCCATGCTCACCGAAGCGGTTCGGGGCCGGACAGTGGCCGAGGTGCGGGACATGATGGGCCGGTTCACGCGCATGGTGCGAGGCGAGCTTCCCCCCGAGCAGGCCGACCTCGGTGACCTCGAGGCGCTGTCCGGTGTCAGCAAGTTCCCCGTACGGGTAAAGTGCGCGCTGCTGGCCTGGGAGGCCCTCGACAAGGATCTGGCCCAGCTCAAGCGGTCGTGAAGGCAGCCTTGGCGCTACGTCGCTGTTACAGCCGCTCGAGGACGGTAGCGGTTGCCATCCCGTGCCCGATGCACATGACCTGCAGTCCCAACGTGCCGTCGCGCCGTTCCAGTTCGTGAAGCAGCTTCGTCATCAAGACGGCGCCGGTGGCTCCCAGAGGATGGCCGTGCGCGATGGCGCCGCCGTTGGGGTTGACCCGTTCCCAGTCAGGCTCCAACTCGCGCCCCCAGGCCAGCACCACGCTGGCGAACGCCTCGTTGATCTCGATGACGTCCAGGTCGCGCAGGCTCACGCCGGCCTTCTCCAGTGCCCGGCGGGTAGCCGGGATCACCTCCAGCAGTTGAAGGGTGGGATCGCCGGCGACGGCAACGCGGGCCAAAAAGCGCGCCCGAGGCCGGATTCCGGCTGCCCGGGCCGCGTCCGAATCGGCAACCAGGATGGCCGCAGCCCCGTCGCTGATCTGGCTTGAGTTGCCCGCGGTGACCACGCCCCGCCCCGGGGGGCGGAAGGCAGGTGCCAGACCCAGCATGCGTTCCAGGCTGGGCTGCAGGCGTACCCCTTCGTCCTGGATTACGGTTACCGTGTTGCCCTGCGCGTCGAGGCCCTCGACCGGGACGATCTGGGACTCAAAGTAGCCGGCTCGGATCGCACGGGCGGCCCGCACGTGGCTCTGGAAGGAGAACTCGTCGAGTTCCCGGCGGCCGAGGCCGTAACGTTCGGCGATCCGTTCCGCGGACTCGCCCTGGTGGATCAGCTCATAGCGCGTCAACAGCTCGGGATGGAAGCCGGCGAAGGCCTGACCGGCCGAGGCCTGCGGGCTTGCGCCCAGGATGTCGCTGAACATCGGTACCCGGGTCATCGACTCCACCCCGGCCGCCACCACCCACCGCATGTCGCCCGCGGCCACGGCCTGGGCGGCGAAGTGGACGGCCTGCTGGCTGGAACCGCACATGCGGTTTACGGTGGTGGCGGGTACGTGCATCGGGTAGCCGGCCAGCAGCACGGCCTGCCGGGCGATGTTGGCGCCCTGCTCGCCGGCCTGCGTGACACACCCCACCACCACGTCCTCGACCCAGGCGCGCTCGATGCCCGTGCGGTCGGCGAGCGCGTTCAAAATGGACGCCAGGAGCATGTCGGGCCGGACGTCCCGGAATGCGCCGCCGCGCTTTCCGATGGCGGTGCGGACGGCTCCGGCGATGACCGGTTCACCCATCGTAAACAACCCCCCGTGCCCCGGGCCTGCTGTAGCTTGTTGCCCTGCTTCACCTCGGGGCCATGCGCAGAGCCCCGTCCAGCCGGATCACCGCGCCGTTGAGCATGGGGTTCTCAACGATATGCGCCACCAGCATGGCATACTCGTCGGGCCTGCCGAGCCGGGGTGGGAACGGCACCTGCTGCGAGAGCGACGCCCTCGCCGGCTCGGGGAGCGAGGCCATCATGGGGGTGTCGAAGATCCCCGGCGCAACGGTCACCACGCGGATGCCGAAACGGGCAAGCTCCCGGGCGGCGGGCAGCGTCAACCCGACCACGCCGGCCTTGGACGCGGAGTAGGCCGTCTGGCCGATCTGGCCCTCGAAGGCGGCGACGGACGCGGTGTTGATGACGACGCCGCGCTCCCCCGCCTCGTCCGGCTGGCCCGCTGCCATGACGGCGGCCGCAAGCCGCATCGCGTTGAACGTTCCGATGAGGTTGACCTGGATCACCCGGGAGAACACGCCCAGGTCCATGGGCCCTTCCTTGCCCAACATTCGCTGCGCCACGGCGATGCCCGCGCAGTTGACGAGGATCTGCAGGCCCCCGTGGGACGTGGCTGCGAGATCCACGGCACGACGCATGGAGGTCTCGTCGGCAACGTCCGCTTCCGCGAAGAGCGCGCCCGCCCCGAGATCGTCGGCAAGCGCCTGCCCCCGTTCGCGGCTGACGTCGGCGATGACGAGTCTTGCGCCGAGGCCATGCAGCCGCCGGACCGTGGCCTCGCCGAGCCCCGAAGCGCCGCCGGTGACCAGCGCGCTGGCGCCCTGGATCTTCAAGGCAACCCCCTCCTGCTTCGCGTCTTTGAGTGCACGCCCGCTTCGTTCGGCTGCGGTAACCGTTTTCCCTTCATCAGCGGCCTGCCGCCGCCAGCCCGGACGGCGCCTGAAGCAGGAATGCAGGCTGCACACTGGAATCCGACAGGTAAAGACAGCAGCCGACGATCCAGCAAATGCCAACCGGGGGCCGGCGGGGGTCTTGGATGCGGAGGAACGTCCCTTGGAAGACGAGATCGACCTGAGGCAGTACGCCGAGCTCCTGTGGCGCAACCGCCACGTCATCGTCGCCGTGACCCTGGCGGCAGCGCTGGTGACGTTTGTGGTCAGCCGTCTCTGGCTTCCCCGTGTATACGAGGCGTCCGTTCTGCTCGTCGTGGAGTCGCCGCAACCCGACCAGGCCTCTCAGGAGCAACTCGCGGCGCCGGTGCGGGCGGTGGCGCTGGCGCCCGCGGGTTACCAGCAGATCGTGCAGTCCCCTGCCTTCCAGTCTCTGGTACAGGACCAGGTGCGTCAGGCCACGGGTGCGGGTGAGCCTGTGCCTTCCGTGCGGATCCGCGCCCGGGTCGTCCCGCAAACCAACCTCCTCGAGCTGACCGCGCAGGCCCCGCAGCCCAACCTGGCAGCCAGGTGGGCGAACATGTCAGCGTCGCTCTTGCTGCAGGAGGTCGACACCCTCAACCGGACCCGGATGCAGGGCGCCTTGACGCTCCTGGAGGGCCAGATCGCAGAGACGCGCAGGAGCCTCGACGAGGCCGTGAAGGCCTTGCAGGAGTTCACCCGGGACAGCCCCTCAGTCCAAAAGCTGGCAAACGAGCAGGCGGCGAAGCTGGAGCTGGTGTCGACCTACCAGAGCCGCCTGGGGAGCCTGGACCTGGCCCTGGCAGCCGAGACCACCAGGCTGCAGGCGCTGCGAGATCAGCTGGGCCAGCAGCCCCGCATCATTGCCCTCAAGAAGGCCTTCAGCCCTGAGGGGGCCGCCCTGACCCAGACGTTGCGCAACCTGGGCGGCGACGCAGGCAACCCGCTCATCAGCCTGGAGGACGAGCAGATCAACCCGGTTTACGTGGAACTCCAGCAGCAGGTGGCCGCCCAGGAGGCCACCGTGGCCGGCCTGCGGGCCGAGCGGGAACAGGCCAAAGCGGCTCTTGCCGCGCTCACGGGGGAGATCCAGCGCCTGACCGCCGAACTGGTACGGCTTCAGGCAAGGGAGAAGGAACTGACCTGGCAGGCTGAGACGGCACGGCGCAGCTACGAGGCGGCCGTTTCCCAGTACCAGGCGCAAAAGTCGGCCCTCGCCGGGCGCCTCGGCGAATCCACCCTCACCCTCGTCCGGCAGGCCGTAGCGCCGGACTCCCCGGCCCGCCCCCGGGTACTGTTGAACACCACGGTCGCCACGTTTCTCGGACTGATGGCAAGCGTCTTCGGGGTCTTCTTCGCCGAGTTCTGGAGGCAGCCGGTCGCGGGGCGAAGCAGCGAGGCCGTCGTGCACGGCGCTGCCTCCAACGGCCAGTGAGCGACACGGCGAAGAGGAAGGCCAGCACCCGGGATAGCCCCCAGGCCCCGGGCCATCAGGGTATCGGCGGTAGCCACGGCAGGGGGGCGGCGGGACGCGTTCACCCCCCTGCGCCTCTACGCCGACGCCATCACCGCCGATCCGTGCCGGGTGGCCGGGAAGGCGGGGCGCTCGGTTCGCGCGTTGGTTCGCGCACCCCGGGTTCGCCGATCTCGTAAACCCTCGTCATGACTGGTGGAGGCTGCAGGATTCGAACCTGCGACCAAGGGATTATGAGTCCCCTGCTCTGCCGCTGAGCTAAGCCTCCCCTGCCGCGCGGCGTGACGAATGCCGCCGGCCCTAGATTACCGTACGGAAGGCGAACCATCAAGTGAGGCGCGCAAGGCAAGCCTTACTCGAGGAAGTCCTTCAGCTTCTTCGACCGGCTCGGGTGGCGCAGCTTGCGCAACGCCTTGGCCTCGATCTGGCGAATACGCTCGCGGGTTACGCCGAACACCTGACCCACCTCTTCGAGCGTCCGCTGCTTGCCGTCGTCCAGCCCGAAGCGCAGCCGCAGTACCTTCTCCTCACGCGGGTTGAGGGTATCGAGCACGCCCTCCAGTTGCTCCCGCAGCATGGAGGCCGAAGCCGCTTCCGGCGGCGCCGGCGCCTCCTGATCCTCGATGAAGTCCCCCAGGTGGCTGTCCTCTTCCTCGCCGATGGGGGTTTCGAGAGAGACGGGCTCCTGAGCGATCTTCAGGATCTCCCGGACCCGCTCCACCGGCATCTCCATCTCTTTGGCGATCTCCTCGGGCGTTGGATCGCGACCGAGCTCCTGAAGCAGTTGCCGGCTGACGCGGATCAACTTGTTAATGGTTTCGACCATGTGAACAGGAATCCGGATGGTCCGGGCCTGATCGGCGATGGCCCGCGTGATCGCCTGCCGGATCCACCACGTGGCATAAGTGCTGAACTTGTATCCCTTGCGGTAATCGAACTTCTCGACCGCCTTGAGAAGGCCGAGGTTCCCCTCCTGAATCAGATCCAAGAAGAGCATGCCGCGGCCCACGTACCGCTTGGCGATGCTGACCACCAGGCGCAGGTTCGCTTCCGCCAGCCTGCGCTTCGCCTCTTCGTCCCCCTGCTCGATGCGCTTGGCCAGCTCGACCTCTTCCTCAGCCGTGAGCAGCGGTACGCGGCCGATCTCCTTCAGGTACATCCGAACGGGATCGTCGAGGGCAATCCCCTCCAGGGCCTCATCCAGGTCGTGGGTCGCCTCCGCCCCCTCGGTCGCGATCCCGTCCTCGGGCGCGTCGAGATGACCGTCCTCGGGAGTGTCCGGGACGATACTGATCCCCATGCTGGCCAGCTTCTCGTAGATGTCCTCGATCTGGTCCGGGGCGATGTCGGAGTCGCCCAGCGTCTCCATGATCTCGCGATAGGAGAGGGCGCCCCTGCTCTTGCCCTTCTGGATGAGTTCGTCCAGACCCTCGATCTCGGGAAGCTCGTGATCCTTGCCGGTTTCCATCTCTCTCAATCCCCCCTTTCCGGGGCCGGCCTGCTCATCAAGAAATCCGTTCGGAGCGTAGCCTCTCCCACACCTCTCGGTATAATACGGCAAGTTCGGCGAGCCGTACCAGCCGTTCGCCCGGCGCGCCTCCCGACCGAGCCGCTTCCCCTACCTTACCCTCGATAGCCGCCAGCTCCCGCTGGCGCGCGGCCTGGCGCAGTCCCTTTACATACGAGTCGAGAGCGTCGGGCCGCACCGCCACCTCCGAGGAGCCCAGCACCCGGCCCGCTACCTCCGCGAGCTCCGGATCGGCGAGCGCTCCTTCGCCCTGTGCCATCAACGCGTCGAACAGGGTCCCGTACCCCCGTGCCGTGAAGTCGTTGCCCGCCAGGCGACCCCTGACCCGCTCCGCCAGCTCCGGCATCTCGACGAGCAGCCGCAGCAACTCCCTCTCGACCACGCTCCCCTGGTCGGAAACTCCCGGGTTGCCGGCCGCGGTGCTCTGGACATACGGACCCTTACTATTATACACTGATAGGTTGTAACCATGCGGCCGTCCGCCGCGGGCACCCCCCCGAACACCTGCCCGCCTTCGCCGAAGCTCCCTCTCCATCTCCCTGCGGATGGCCCGTTCCGACACGTGCACCCGGGTGGCTACCTGGGCCACCAGTGCCTCCTGCTCGACCGCGCCGGGCACGTCGAGCAGAATGGGGAGGACGTTCGCTACCGCGGCGGCCTTTCCTGCGGGAGTCTCGAGGTTGACCCCCCTGAGCGCCTGCTCGACGGCGAATTCATAAACCCCGCGTGCTTCCTCGAGCACCGCCTCCATCGCTGGGCGGCCCTCGCTTTTCAGCAGCGAGTCCGGGTCGTGAGGCTCCGGCAGCACCGCAACGCGAACGTCGAGCCCGGCCGCCCGCAGCTGCGCAAGCCCCCGAAGGGCTCCCGACTGCCCCGCGGCATCGGAGTCGAACGCCACGATCACCTGTCGAGCCAGCCGCATCAGCGCCCGCCCGTGGCTTGCCGTCAGGGCGGTCCCACACGTGGCAACCGCCTCCGCCAGCCCGAACTGGTGCATGGCCAGCACGTCCATGTACCCTTCCACGACCACTGCCCGTCCGGATCGCCGGATGGCGGCCGCCGCGCGGTCGAGCCCGTACAGAATGCGGCTCTTCTGGTAGACCGGTGACTCCGGTGAGTTCAGGTACTTGGGCTCCTGGCGTGCTGCCAGCGCTCGCCCTCCGAACCCCACCACCTGTCCCCGGCTGTCAGCAATGGGAAACATGAGGCGCTCCCGGAACCGGTCGTAGTGGCGGCCGTCCTCCCGCACCACAACCAGCCCCGCCGCCCGCAGGGCCTCGATCGCCTTTGCGTCCTGCCCCAGGGCCCGCTCTAGGGCGTGCCAGTCTGCGGGGGCGTACCCGAGCCGGAAGGCTTTCGCCACCTCGGCGTCCACACCCCGCTGCT